>NZ_NHSG01000049.1:0-6693 GCF_020024005.1 Streptomyces purpurogeneiscleroticus | reverse complement strand
CCCCAGGAGAAGCTCGGGTCACGTGTCCCGGAGGTCGACGATTCACGCGTCCCGGAGGTCGACGATCCGCTTGATCTTGCCGACCGAGCGCTCCAGCGTCTCCGGGGCGACGATCTCCACCGCCACGGTGACCCCGATGCCGTCCTTCACCGCGCGGGCGATGAGGTCCACCGCGGCCGTGCGCTGCTCGGGGGTCGCGTCGGGGCGGGCCTCGGCGCGTACGGTCAGCTCGTCCAGCCGGGCCTCACGGGTCAGCCGCAGCTGGAAGTGCGGCGCGATCCCCGGAGTGCGCAGCACGATCTCCTCGATCTGGGCGGGGAAGAGGTTCACCCCGCGCAGGATGATCATGTCGTCGCAGCGCCCGGTGACCTTGGCCATCCGGCGGAAGGCGGGGCGCGCGGTGCCCGGCAGCAGCCGGGTGAGGTCGCGCGTCCGGTAGCGGACGACCGGCATGGCCTCCTTGGTGAGGGAGGTGAACACCAGCTCGCCTTCCTCACCGTCCGGGAGCACCTCTCCGGTGATCGGGTCGACGACCTCGGGGAAGAAGTGGTCCTCCCACACGTGCAGCCCGTCCTTGGTCTCCACGCACTCCTGCGCGACGCCCGGCCCCATCACCTCGGACAGGCCGTATATGTCGACCGCGTGGATGTTCATGCGCTCCTCGATCTCGCGGCGCATCTCCTCGGTCCACGGCTCGGCACCGAAGACGCCCACCCGGAGGGAGGTCGTCCGTGGATCGATGCCCTGTCGCTCGAACTCGTCCAGGAGGGTGAGCATGTAGGAGGGCGTCACCATGATGATCTCGGGCCGGAAGTCCTGAATGAGCTGCACCTGGCGTGCCGTCATGCCGCCCGACGCGGGGATGACCGTGCAGCCCAGCCGCTCCGCACCGTAGTGCGCGCCGAGCCCGCCGGTGAACAGCCCGTATCCGTATGCCACATGCACCTTGTGGCCGGGGAGTGCACCGGCGGCACGCAGCGACCGGGCCACCACATCGGCCCAGACGGACAGGTCGCGCTCGGTGTACCCGACGACGGTCGGGCGGCCAGTGGTCCCGCTGGACGCGTGGATGCGCCGAACGGCGGACTCCGGTACCGCGAACATCCCGAAGGGGTAGCCGGCGCGCAGGTCGTCCTTGCTGGTGAAGGGGAAGCGCGCGAGGTCGGCGAGGGTACGGCAGTCCTCGGGGCGCACGCCTGCCTTGTCGAACGACGCGCGGTGGAACGGCACGTGGTCGTACGCGTGCCGCAGCGTGGCCCGCAGCCGCTCGAGCTGGAGCGCCCGCAGCTCCTCACGCGTCAGCCGCTCCGCGTCGTCGTACGCCGCAGTGGCCGCGTAGCTGTACGTCTCTGCGCCGCCGTGCGTCTCCGGGGCCTTCGGCCTGTCCGGTGTTCCTGCCATCCGCATCCACCGCCCGTGTCCCGTACCGGTCGCCCGGACGCCGACCGATCATTCGGTGGCCGGTGTCGGAATCAAGTAATCAGCGGGCGGCGAACACGTCAAGGGTCTCGAACCGTGCCGTCACGGGTACCTTCGGCCCATGGCGGACGTACAGAAGGTGCAGGTGGACGGGGTCGAACTGGCGTACCGGGCGTGGGGCGAGGCGGACGCGCCCCCGGCCGTACTGCTGCACTGCCTCGGCGAGGACGGTGAGGACTGGCGCGGGGTGGTCGGCCAGCTGGCGACCACCCACCGGGTGTACGCGCTGGACCAGCGGGGACACGGGCAGAGCGACTGGCCCGGCGAATACGGCTTCGAGCGGTGGCGGGACGACGCGATCGGCTTCCTCCGCGAGCTGCGGCTCGACGAGGTCACGCTGATCGGCCACTCCATGGGCGCGGTGGCCGCGCTGCTGCTGGCCGCCGAGCGGCCCGAACTGGTGGCCAGGCTGGTCCTGGAGGAGGCGGCGCCCCCGCTGCCCGCCGAGCCGCCGCAGGAGGTACCGGAAGCACCGCCCGGCCCTGCGGCGTTCGACTGGGCGGCGAAGGCGGCGGTGGTGACGGAGCGGAACGCGCCGGATCCGCGCTGGTGGGACGGCCTCCCACGGATCACCGCGCCGACGCTGGTGATCGGCGGCGGCACCGACAGCCACATCCCGCAGGAGCACCTGACCCGTATGACGGAGCTGATCCCGCACGCCGAACTGGTCACGATCGACGGCGCCGGGCATCTAGTCCACGAGGAGCGGCCGCGCGAATTCCTCGACGCGGTACAGGGGTTCCTGGCGCGGGAGGGCTGAGGCCGCGGAGCCGGCCCCGGTAGCCGTAGCGGTCGTTGATCGAGTAGAACAAGGCGGTACGCACGACCGACCGAGAAGGGCAGCCCGTGCCTCTCACCGCCCCTGTTCGCCGTGGTGCACCGCGGCGCGTCCTCATCCGCCGCGCGGTGGTCACCGCGGCTGCCGCGGCCGTCCTGTGCACCGGAGCTCCCGGCGCGGTCGCGGCCCCGGCCCCGGCGGTCCACGCTGCTCCGTCGGCTGCGCATACGGGCCCGTCCGCGCATACGGGCCCGTACGCAGCCCTGCGCCCGATCGCCGCGCTGTCCGCCGAGCGGCTGGCCACCGCCGATCTCGTCGCTGCGGCGAAGTGGGGCACCGGCAGCCCCATCGACGACCCGGTGCGGGAGCGGCAGGTGCTCGACGCGGTGGCTCAGCGGGCCCGCGAACTGGGTGCCGACCCCGACCGCACGGTGGCCGTCTTCCGCGACCAGATCGAGGCGAACAAGATCGTGCAGCGCGGCCTGCACCGACGCTGGACCGCCGACCCCGACCGGGCCCCCACCACGCGCCCCGACCTCAACGAGGTCCGCAAGGAGATCAATCGCATCAACGAGGGCCTCGTACGCGCCATCGCCGACTCCGCGCCCGCGCGCCGGTCCCCGTCCTGCATCCCCGTCCTGGCCGCCGCCTCGGCACATGTCGTACGGGACGAGCACCTGGACCCGCTCCACACGGTTGCCCTGGCCCGCGCGGTGCGCTCCGTCTGTGACCAAGAGGATGTATCGGAGCCCGGCCTCAAGGCCGGCCTCAAGGAATGAGGCCGCTTTCGGGCGTCGGAATGCGCAGTTGGGCGGCCTGGACCGCGGCGGCGTAGCGGGGGTCGGGGCGCAGGCCGTTCTCGCGCAGACATGCCTCGGTGAACTTGATGACGTGCTCGTCCTTGTGCTCCACGGCGCGGGCTATGAGCTCGCTAAAGGGCGGGACCTCGGTTTCCAGCGCGGTCTCGCGCGCCGTGTCCTCGCCTCGGCGGCCGCCGGTGAAGGAGAGGAGCAGCGCCACATGGAGCTGCCAGACGGCGGCAACCGTCGGCAGTCGCATTTCCGGGGGAAGGTGGGGCAGGACGATCCGGACGGCGGCAGGAAGCGTCACGCCGTGCAACAGCGGAATGGGATAGATCTCCGTGTGGACGAGGTAGAGACCGGCGAACTCGGCCGTCATCTCGCTCAGTAGCAGCTGGGGGTCCTTCGGAGCGACGGCATGCAGCGCTTCGGTGTATCCGGGAATGCCGGAGATCCGGTTGAGCCTGTCCCGTGAGATCACCCTCGCCTTCGGCGGGGCCAGAAATTCCGCCAGCTGCTCGCGCGGAATCCCCGCTATGGCCTGAGCCAGCCCGGCCTTTCCCCGGAAGTCCGCCTCCCCTGGAAGGGTGCGGTAACGGGCGGCCCAATAGGCGAGCCCGCGCGCGAGTTCGGTCAGCTGAGCACGGCTCGGATGCGGAGTGCCGGACAGGCTGCGTACGGCGTGCGCCGTCCGGATCGCGCCGTGCGTAATGCCGGCCAGGAGGCCGGAGATGAGGCGCGGCCACCATCGGACGAGCACGTCGCGCCAGGGAGCGTCGGTCAGCTCCCGGAAGAACAACTGCTCCCAGTCCCCGGCCCGGCTGAAATCGCCCAGCGCGGACCGCCAGGACCCTTCGTCCGACGCGTCGAGGGGAAGGAAAGGCGCGGGCCTGTCGTGATGCGGTTTGGCGCGGTAGACCTCGACCCAGGTGCCGATCTGATCCCCGTGTCCGAGTGTGGCCAGCACTTCGGACGCCATCGGGCCGTGATTGACCAGTTCATTGCGGTCGCCGCGCTCGTATCCCAGGTCGTCCAGGCGCTCCAGCGCTTCGTTGACGGCATCGGCATAGGTAACCACGGGAACTCCTCTGTTGGTCTTCTCTTCTGGTCTTCTCGAATACCGGTGGCTTGTGGGGCTTGTCAGGAGAGCAGTGGAGTGAGTTCTTCGACGAGGAGTTCCATGTGGCGGGCCATCAGGTCGTCGGGCATTCCGGCGATGCTCGCCCAGAAAATGAGGTGCTCCACGGGCAGCCCCTTCGTCATGGCCCTGATCCGCCGTGCGGCCTGGTCCGGAGTAAGGACATCGAGCAGCTCGCGCAGTTCGTGGGAGGCGGGGTCCGGCTCCAGAAACGGCAGTTCGGGCCGCTCACTGCCCTCCGACCAGCCCTGCCGATAGGTGTTTTTCTGATGGGCCAGGTGAGGTGCGATCCGTATCCAGGCGGCTTCGGGATCGTCCGCCAGCACAATGGGTACGAGGTCGCCGACCCGCGCTGTGCGCACATCGTGTCCGGCTTCTTCGAGTCCCGCCGTGTAGTGCTCGAACATGGGGCGGGATATATGCAGGTATCCCATGCCGAGTCTGCCTGCCATCCGCGCGCCGCGGGGACCGTAGAACCCGCCCCACATCGGTACGGGATCCTGAAGCGGCGGCGGGGTCACGACGTTCTCACTCCACAGCCGGCATACTTCTGCGACCGCCTGGCCGGCACGCGTGGTGCGGCGCTGGTGCGGGACATGGAAAAGCTGGAATTCAGGGACTCGGTATCCGGCGCCGATGCCGAGCTCCAGCCGGCCACCGCTGATCAGGTCGACAATTGCTGCTTCCTCGGCCAGATGGGCAGGTGCACGCAGCGCCGGTATGACCACCGAGGTGCCGATGCGCGCATGCTTCGTACGCGCCGCGACGGCAGCTGCGAAGGTGAGCGGCTGCGGCAGATAACCGTCCTCGAAGCGATGATGCTCGGTGAACCAGAGGCCCCCGATGCCCCGTCGATCGGCTTCCTCGCAGAATTCCAGCGTACGCGCATAGTGGTCGGCCCAGGGCCGCTGCCATTGCGCCGGATTACGCAGATCAAAGAGGAGTCCGATCCTCATTATCGTTCTCACCTTCCGTGGAACACGGCGCGCGTGAACAGAGCTGGAAGCAGCCTCTGTTGGTCACGATGCGGGGGTCAAGGTTTTCCATGTCAGATCTGCGTGAGGGAATGTCATATCGACGTCAATGTCATATCGATGTCAATGCGTCCGTCGGGAGGTGAATCGAGCGGTGCCGGGCACCTTGCTACTCTCGACTTGCGCGATGTGCGCAACTTTGCGGTGGAGTCGAGGTCACCGCGCGGACGGTCCGCAAGGTGACGGTGACGGAGGGCAGTTGATGAACGGGGAGCGGGCGGGGACGCGGGAGCGGCGGCGGCGGATGGTGGAGCTGCTGGGGGAGGGTGACGTCAGCGTGCATCGCCTGGCGGCCGAGTTCGGCGTCTCGCTGTCGACCGTACGGAGGGACCTGGCCAGCCTCGCGGACCGGGGGCGCATCACGCGTACGTACGGCGGGGCCGTCGACCACCGCCTCCCGGAGCGGTCCTGGCGCGACAAGGAAGGCGTGCAGCGCGCCGAGAAGGCCGCGATCGCGCGGGCGGCAGCGGAGCTGGTGCGGCCGGGCGACGTCGTGCTGCTGGACGCGGGGACGACCGTCGCGGGAGTCGCGCACGAGCTGCGCGACCGCACCGACGTCACGCTGGTCACGAACGGGCTCTCCACGCTGCTCGAACTGGCCGACGCGGACGTGGAGCTGGTCGTCCTGGGCGGGCGGCTGCGCCGGCCCAACGAGGCCCTGCTGGGCACCCGTACGCTGCGCGAGCTGCGCGGTATCACGCCGGACCTGGTCTTCCTCGGCGTCGACGGGCTGGATGCGCTGCGCGGCATCAACTGCCCCGACCACGAACAGGCCGCGCTCAAGGAAGCGATGGCCGAGTGCGCGCGGGCCTCCTGGGTCCTCGCCGACCACTCCAAGCTCGGCAGCGCGCCTTCGGGGGGTGAACCTTCGGGGGGTGAAGACGCCGCGGTCCGGCCTGCCTTCCCTTACTGGGCGGCGATGCCTCCTGGTACCGGACTGATGTCCACGGCCGATGCCACGGCGCTCGCGGCATACGAAGAGGAGCGCTGGAACGTCTCGGCGGTGCACGCCTATTGACGCACCTGCATCCTGTGGCCAAGGCTGAAGTGACGCAAACGCGCATCTTGGAATGCGTGATTCGCTCGTTTCGGGAGGCTCCGTGCCGCAGGTCCTCGTCGTCGGAGACGATCTCACCGGGAGCAATGCCACCGGCGCGCTGTACGCCAGGCTGGGGCTGCGCACGGTCACCGTCAGCACGCTGGACCAGGTACGCCGCTTCGCCGGCCGCGCCGACGTCCTCGTCGTCAACACCGGGTCCCGGCACTGGCCGGCGGGACGCGCGTACGACGCGGTACGGGCGGTGGTCGCGGCCGCCGGGCCGGTCCTGCTCGTCGCCAAGCGGGTGGACACCACGCTGCGCGGCAACCCGGGCCGGGAACTGGACGCGGTACTCGACGCCCTGGCGGCGGCAGCCGCCGACCAGCCGGAGCCGGCCCCCACGGCCCCTGTCGCCTCCGCTGCCC
>NZ_NHSG01000048.1:0-6670 GCF_020024005.1 Streptomyces purpurogeneiscleroticus | reverse complement strand
CCTTGGCCGGGGCGGCAGCCGCGGGCGCGGCAGGCGCGGCCGGCTTGGCCTCGTCGGCCGGGGTGCCCGACGTCACCGGTGCGCCCGGCTTGTAGTCGGCGAAGAAGTCCCACCAGGCTCGGTCTACCGAGTTCGGGTCCTGGAGGTACTGCTGGTAGATCTCGTCGACGAGCCACTCGTTCGCACCGAATCCGGCTGCAGGGTTCTTACCCTGCCCGTCTTGGTCGGTCGAGGCACTCGAGGTGTTGGGGGACTGTGGCGACACGGCGGCAACCGCCCTCTTCCGCTTCCTAAAGGTGGTGGACAGCGGGAATAAAGGCTACGCCTCTGTCGACCAATGCTGCAGTCCGGGAGGGGTACTCGTCGCGCACGTCACATTTAGCGGTGGGTTTCGGGGAACGAGATGGCGGGAAACATGCGTGGTTTGCTCGCGCCTGGGTAGGCGGCATCGCCATCGCACCCCCGGTAGGGACACGGGGAACACCCCGAATGAGTGGTTCCACCACCGACCCTACGTCACAGGACGTCAAGGAAGGGGCTGACCGGTCCCCGGAAGAGTGACGCGGATACGGCAGCCACGCGGGGATTCGGCCACTCCGATGCGTCCGCCGTGCAGATCCACCGCCCAGCGCGCGATTGCCAGGCCCAGTCCCGTGCCGCCGTCGGTGCCCGGACCGGAGGGCGCGGGCCCGCCGCGGTTGAACCGCTCGAAGACCCGGTGCCGCTCGGACGCCGGGATGCCGGGCCCCTCGTCCTGCACCTCCAGGACAAGGCTGCCGACGGTCTCCCCGCGGCGCGCCCGCACGGTCACCCGGCCGTGCGGCGGGGAGTGCTTGATGCCGTTGTCGATCAGGTTGGCGACGACCTGGTGCAGCCGCTCGGCGTCCGCGTGCGCGGTCAGCTCCGGCGGCGAGACGTCCAGGTGGAGGTGGACGTCCGTACGGCTGTGATGGCTGGACCCGACGGCCAGCGTGGAGGCGCTGCGGCTCATGTTGGCCTCCTTCAGCACCCCCGAGAGGTACGGCCAGACCTCGAAGCGGCGGGCGTGCAGCGGGATGACCCCGTTGTCCAGCCGGGAGAGGTCCAGCAGGTGCTCGACCAGGCGGCCGAGCCGCTCGGTCTGGCTCAGCGCGGTGCGCATCGTCTCCGGATCGGCCTCGGAGACACCGTCGACGACGTTCTCCAGCACGGCGCGCAGCGCGGCGATCGGCGTGCGCAGCTCGTGCGAGACGTTGGCGACCAGCTCCTTGCGGTGGGTGTCCACCGCTTCCAGGTCGGCGGCCATCGTGTTGAACGCGTCGGCCAGCTCGCCGAACTCGTCGCGGCGGCTGCCCTGCACCCGCCGGGTGTAGTCCCCGGCGGCCATCGCCCGCGTCACGTCCGTCATCTCGTCCAGCGGGGCCGTCAGCCCCTGCGCGACGAACTGGGTGATCAGCAGCGAGGCGATGATCGAGAAGACCGTGATGACCCGCAGCTCCGTCGCCGAGTGGAACGCGACGAGGACCAGCAGGGTCGTGATGATCACCGAAACGGTGACCAGCGCGCCGAGCGCCGCCTTGACCGACCGGTACGGATCGAGCGGGCGCATCGCCTCCCAGGCCCGCTGCCAGAGCTCGCGTGCCAGAGGCCGGGGCGACTTCATGCCGGCGGGGTCTCCAGCGCGTAACCGACGCCGTGCACCGTACGGATCCGCTCGGCGCCGATCTTCCGGCGCAGCGCCTTGATGTGGCTGTCGACCGTACGGGTGCCGGAGGCGTCCGCCCAGTCCCAGACCTCGGCGAGCAGCTGCTCACGGGAGAGGACGGCGCGCGGGGTGTTGGCGAGGCAGACCAGCAGGTCGAACTCGGTGGGGGTGAGGTGCACGTCGGCGCCGCGCACCCGGACCCGCCGCTGCGCGTGGTCGATCTCCAGTTCACCCAGGCGCAGGATGCCGCTGCGCGGGGTGTGCGCGGCGAGCGCGGCCCGCTCGACGCGGCGCAGCAGGACGTGCACCCGGGCCGCCAGCTCCCGCATGGAGAACGGTTTGGTCATGTAGTCGTCGGCGCCGACGCCGAGGCCGACCAGCATGTCCGTCTCGTCGTCCCGCGCGGTGAGCATCATCACCGGGACCGGCCGCTGGGCCTGCACCCGGCGGCACACCTCCAGGCCGTCGAAGCCGGGCAGCATGATGTCGAGGACGAGCAGGTCGGGCTGCCACGCCTCGGCGGTGTCCACGGCCGACGGGCCGTCGACGGCGGTCTGTACCTGGAAGCCCTCGGCGCGCAGCCGGGCCGCGATGGCGTCCACGATCGTCGGGTCGTCCTCGACGACGAGCACCCGCCGCTGGGCGCCGGGCGTGGCCGCCGCCGCGGCGCCGTGGGTGGTCTGAGTCTGGTCCATCGCCCGCCCCTGAATTTCCCCGTGCGTGGTCGCGTTCTGACTTGCTGTGCTGACGTACTGACTTGCTGTACTGCTGTGCTGACTGGCTGTACTGAGTGGTCGCATACTGCTGGGCAGCAGCGTAAAGGCACGATGTGACCCGCGGCTACGCGCGTTTCCCGGCGAGGTGGACCACGTCGGGGACGCCTTGGACAACGGGGATCTCTTCGGTGCGAACCTCGTTGAACCCGGCATTCCGGAGCGCATCCTCGAACGCGGGGGAGGGCTGCGCCGACCAGACGGCCAGCACCCCGCCCGGCGTCAGCCGGTCCCGGCAGGCCGCGAGCCCGGCGGGGGAGTACAGGCCGCCGTTGTCCTCGGTGACGGTCCAGTCCGGCCCGTTGTCGATGTCCAGGCAGAGCGCGTCGTAGGTCCCCGTGCCCGCACCCTCCCGTACGTACGCCACCAGATCGGCCTGGACGATCTCCGTGCGCGGATCGGCCAGTGCCGGGCCCGACACGGCCTCCAGCGGCCCCTCGCGGTGCCAGTCGATGACCGCGCCCTCGCGCTCGACGACCGCGATCCGGCCCCAGCGCGGCTCCGCGGCGGCGCGCGCCAGGGAGAAGCCGACGCCCAGTCCGCCGATCAGTACGGAGGGCCGCGCGCGGTCACCCGGCAGCGCCGCGAGCGCGGCGTCGATCAGCAGCCGCTCCGACCGTCCGTCGGAGGTGTCCATCAGGAAGCACCCGTTGGCGATGATCTCGAAGTGCGGTCCCCGCCGCCGCAGCACGACCTCGCCGTACGGCCCGTCCCGGCGCTCCAGTGTGACGGGCATCTCGTCGGTGGCGAACGGGGCTGACATGGGTGCGGGGCCTCCGGAGTCGGGATGAATGCCGGACGGCCCCCACTTTATGAGCCCGTACGACCTGCCCGCGCGACCCTTTCGGGCCCTCCCGCCTCCCCTCCGCATCTGATCGCTCACAGCGAACAAGGCCCGGGGAACATCCACCGGCTCACGACCATTGAGTGAGTACAGCTCAACTTGCCTGCCGAAGGGGAGATCATGGCTTCGACGTCCACACCGCTCACCCTGCCCGTGCTGCCCCTCGACGACGAGGTCGTCCTGCCGGGCATGGTGGTGCCGCTGGACCTGTCCGATGCGGATGTACGCGCCGCGGTGGAGGCCGCGCAGGCCGCCGCCTCACCCGGTAACAAGCCACGGGTGCTGCTCGTTCCACGCATCGACGGCACGTACGCCGGCGTCGGCACGCTCGGCAAGGTCGAGCAGGTCGGCCGGCTGTCCGACGGCGACCCGGGCGCGCTGATCCGCGGCCTGGGGCGCGTGAAGATCGGCTCCGGGACGACCGGTCCCGGCGCGGCCCTCTGGGTGGAGGGCACCACGGTCGAGGAGACCGTCCCCGACCCCGTGCCCGGCCACGTCACCGAGCTCGTCAAGGAGTACAAGGCGCTCGCCACCAGCTGGCTGCGCAAGCGTGGCGCCTGGCAGGTCGTGGACCGTATCCAGCAGATCGAGGACGTCGGCCAGCTCGCCGACAACTCCGGGTACAGCCCCTTCCTGACCACCGAGCAGAAGGTCCGGCTGCTGGAGACCACCGACCCGGTGGCCCGGCTGAAGGACGCCACCGAGGCGCTCCGCGACCACCTCGCCGAGCAGGACGTCGCCGAGTCCATCGCCAAGGACGTCCAGGAGGGCGTCGACAAGCAGCAGCGCGAGTTCCTGCTGCGGCGCCAGCTGGAGGCGGTCCGCAAGGAGCTGTCGGAGCTGAACGGCGACACGGACGACGAGAGCGACGACTACCGCGCCCGCGTCGAGGCCGCCGACCTGCCCGAGGAGGTCCGGAAGGCCGCCCTGAAGGAGGTCGACAAGCTGGAGCGGTCCAGCGACCAGAGCCCCGAGGGCTCCTGGATCCGCACCTGGCTGGACACCGTCCTGGAGCTGCCGTGGACGGAGCGCACGGAGGACGCGTACGACATCAAGGGCGCCCGCGCCGTCCTGGACGCGGACCACGCGGGCCTGGACGACGTGAAGGAGCGGATCACCGAGTACCTGGCGGTGCGCAAGCGCCGCGCCGACCGCGGCCTCGGCCTGGTCGGCGGGCCATCAGAAGGGGCATCGCGCAGCGATTCCGGCAAGGGTGGTGGTGGGCGACGGGCGGGCGGTGCCGTGCTGGCCCTGACCGGCCCGCCCGGCGTCGGCAAGACCTCGCTCGGTGAGTCCGTCGCGCGCGCCATGGGCCGCAAGTTCGTCCGCGTCGCGCTCGGCGGCGTCCGGGACGAGGCGGAGATCCGCGGCCACCGGCGTACGTACGTCGGCGCGCTGCCGGGCCGCATCGTCCGCGCCATCAAGGAGGCGGGCTCCATGAACCCGGTCATCCTCCTCGACGAGATCGACAAGGTCGGCTCGGACTTCCGCGGCGACCCGGCCGCGGCGCTCCTCGAAGTGCTCGACCCGGCCCAGAACCACACCTTCCGCGACCACTACCTGGAGGTCGAGCTCGACCTCTCCGACGTGGTCTTCCTCGCCACGGCCAACGTCCTGGAAGCGATCCCGGAGCCCCTCCTGGACCGTATGGACCTGGTCCGCCTCGACGGCTACACCGAGGACGAGAAGGTCACCATCGCCCGCGACCACCTGCTCCCGCGCCAGCTGGAGAAGGCCGGTCTGGAGAGCGGCGAGGTCGTGATCGAGGACGCCGCGCTGCGCAAGCTGGCCGGCGAGTACACCCGCGAGGCGGGCGTGCGGAACCTGGAGCGGGCGATCGCCCGGCTGCTCCGCAAGATCGCGGCCCAGCACGAGCTCGGCGAGCACGAGCTGCCCTTCACGGTCGGCGTGGACGAGCTGCGCCCGCTGATCGGGCGGCCGCACCACGTGCCCGAGTCCGCGCAGGACCCGGAGGAGCGGCGCACGGCGGTGCCCGGTGTGGTCACCGGGCTGGCCGTGACCGGCGCGGGCGGCGACGTGCTGTACGTCGAGGCGTCGCTCGCCGACGCCGAGACCGGCGGCTCGGGTCTTCAGCTCACCGGCCAGCTCGGTGACGTGATGAAGGAGTCGGCGCACATCGCGCTCTCCTTCCTCCGCTCGCACGGCGCGGAGCTGGAGCTGCCCGTCGGCGACCTCAAGGAACGCGGCGTGCACCTGCACGTACCGGCGGGCGCGGTCCCGAAGGACGGCCCCAGCGCGGGCATCACCATGACCACGGCGCTGGCCTCGCTCCTCAGCGGGCGTCAGGTCAGGCCGGACGTGGCGATGACCGGCGAGGTCTCGCTCACCGGGCGGGTGCTGCCCATCGGCGGCGTCAAGCAGAAGCTCCTAGCGGCGCACCGTGCGGGGATCACCACGGTGATCATCCCCAAGCGCAACGAGGCGGACCTGGACGACGTCCCCGCCGAGATCCTGGACCGGCTCGACGTCCACCCGGTCTCCGACGTCCGCCAGGTCCTCGACCTGGCCCTGACCCCGGCGTCCGCGCCGGCCGCACCGGAGGTCCCGGTCGCGGCGTAACACCCTGGGACGAGACACCCTGGGACGAGGCCCGGAACTCCCGCCCGGCGGGGGCTCCGGGCCTCGCTCTGCGCGTGCCCGGAGGCGGCGGTCAGCCCTTCGCGAGCGCGCGGAGCTGGGCCGGCGAGCCGTTGAAGACGTTCTGGTCGCCGGGGAAGCGGCCGCGGTCGGAGTACTGCCAGATGGTGTGCGCCGACCAGCCGGCCGGGAGGGGGCCGGGGGAGGACGAGTAGCGGGCGATCCACAGCGGGTGGTTCATACCGAGGGCCGCGTTGTCACCGACGCACTGCCGCCACCAGTTGGTGGAGGTGTAGATCATCGGGTGCCGCCCGGTGCGCGCGTGCACCGTCCTGCTGAAGTCGCCGATCCAGGCGCCCATGGCCGCCCGGCTCAGGCCGTAGCAGGTCGCGCCGTACGGGTTGTACTCGATGTCCAGCGCGGGCGGCAGCGTCCGGCCGTCCGCCTTCCAGCCGCCGCCGTTGTCGACGAAGTAGTTGGCCTGGGCGGCGCCGGACGAGGAGCTGGGGATCGCGAAGTGGTACGCGCCGCGGATCATGCCGGCGTTGTAGGACCCGCCGTACTGCTGGCCGTACTTGGGATTGCGGTAGCTGGTGCCCTCGGTGGCCTTGACAATGGCGAAGCGGGCACCGGCGCGCCAGGCAGCCGCCCAGTTCACATTGCCCTGGTGGCTGCTGACGTCCATGCCGGCGACCCCGGCGAGCGGCTGCGCCGCCGGGCCGGAAGCGGCGCCCTCGTGGGCGCGGAGCGTGGAGCCGGCGTGGTGCCGGC
>NZ_NHSG01000047.1:0-6645 GCF_020024005.1 Streptomyces purpurogeneiscleroticus | reverse complement strand
CAGGGCGGAGTCGGCCGATGTGTGCGCTGACCCCGCTCCACCCCGCCCTGCCCGCTGCCGAGGGCGCCGCTGCCGATCCGGCCGCCCTCCTTCGCGAACGTCGAGAACGCCTCGCCCGCCATGGTCAGAAGTCCCAGCCCTCGTCGTCGGCCTCGGTCTTCACCGGCTCGGGCGCGGCGAAGGACTCGCCGACCATGCCCGCGGTGAGCGTGGTGCCGTCGTTCGGGTCGATCAGGATGAACGAGCCGGTGCGCCGCGAGTCGGCGTAGGCGTCGACCGGCAGCGGCTCGGCGGTACGGATCTTGACGCGGCCGATGTCGTTGGCGACCAGCTGACCCGGGTGCGGGTGCAGCGACAGGTCGTCGAGGGTCAGCCGGGACGGGATGTCCTTGACGATCGCCTTGACCGTACGGGTGCCGTGCTTGAGCAGGACCCGGTGGCCGACGGTGAGTGCCTGGTCGGCGACGTGGCAGACGGTCGCCTCGATGTCCTGGGTGGCCGGGGGCGCGTCGGGGGTCGGCACGATCAGGTCGCCGCGCGAGATGTCGATGTCGTCCTCCAGCAGGAGGGTGACCGACTGCGGGGTCCAGGCGACGTCGACCGGCTTGCCGAGCAGGTCGATCCCGCTGACCTTCGACGTCCTGCCGGACGGCAGCACGGTGACGTCGTCGCCGACGCGGAACGTGCCGGCCGCGATCTGGCCCGCGTAACCGCGGTAGTCGGGGAGCTCGGCGGTCTGCGGGCGGATGACGACCTGCACGGGCAGCCGGGCGTGGCAGTGCGCCAGGTCGTGGCTGACCGCGACGGTCTCCAGGTGCTCCAGGACCGTCGGGCCGCCGTACCAGTCCATGTTCGCGGACGCATCCACGACGTTGTCACCGGCGAGCGCGGAGATCGGGATCGCGGTGATCTCGGGGACGCCCAGCTCACCGGCGTACGCGGTGAACTCCTCGGCGATCTCCGCGAAGACCGTCTCCTCGTAGTCGACGAGGTCCATCTTGTTGACGGCGAGGACGACATGCGGGACGCGGAGCAGCGCGGCGATCGCGGCGTGCCGGCGGGTCTGCTCGACGACACCGTTACGGGCGTCGACGAGGATCACCGTCAGCTCGGCGGTGGACGCGCCGGTGACCATGTTGCGGGTGTACTGCACATGGCCCGGGGTGTCGGCGAGGATGAACCGCCGCCGCGGCGTGGCGAAGTAGCGGTAGGCGACATCGATGGTGATGCCCTGCTCGCGCTCGGCGCGCAGACCGTCGGTGAGCAGCGCCAGGTCGGGGGCTTCCTGGCCACGGTTGCGGGAGGCGTGCTCGACGGCCTCCAGCTGGTCGGTGAGGACCGACTTGGAGTCGTGCAGCAGCCGCCCCACCAGGGTCGACTTTCCGTCGTCGACGGAGCCGGCGGTGGCGAACCGCAGCAGGGTGGTCTCCGCGAGAACCTCGCTCGTGATCGTGGTCATGGTTAGAAGTACCCCTCGCGCTTGCGGTCTTCCATCGCGGCCTCGGACATCTTGTCGTCGGCCCGGGTCGCGCCCCGCTCGGTGAGCCGGGAGGCGGCGATCTCGGTGATCACGGCTTCCAGCGTCGTCGCGTCGGAGTCGACGGCGCCGGTGCAGGACATGTCGCCGACGGTGCGGTAGCGCACCTGGCGGGTCTCGACGGTCTCGTCGTCCTTGGGGCCGCCCCACTCGCCGGCCGTCAGCCACATGCCGCTGCGCCGGAAGACCTCACGCTTGTGGGCGAAGTAGATCTGGGGCAGTTCGATGCCCTCGCGGGCGATGTACTGCCATACGTCCAGCTCGGTCCAGTTGGACAGCGGGAACACGCGGACGTGCTCGCCGGGAGCGTGCCGGCCGTTGTAGAGCTGCCACAGCTCGGGGCGCTGACGGCGCGGGTCCCACTGCGAGAACTCGTCGCGCAGCGAGAACACCCGCTCCTTGGCCCGGGCCTTCTCCTCGTCGCGCCGCCCGCCGCCGAACACGGCGTCGAAGCGGTGCTGCTGGATGGCCTCGGTCAGCGGCACGGTCTGCAGCGGGTTACGGGTGCCGTCCGGGCGCTCCTTGAGGGCGCCGCGGTCGATGTACTCCTGTACGGACGCGACGTGCAGCCGCAGCCCGTGCTTCTCGACCGTACGGTCCCGGTACTCCAGAACCTCCGGGAAGTTGTGCCCGGTGTCCACGTGCAGCAGGGAGAACGGCACCGGCGCGGGCGCGAACGCCTTCAGCGCCAGGTGCAGCATGACGATGGAGTCCTTGCCGCCGGAGAAGAGGATCACCGGCCGCTCGAACTCGCCCGCCACCTCGCGGAAAATGTGCACCGCCTCCGACTCCAGCGCGTCCAGGTGGGACAGCGCGTACGGAGAGTCGTCGCCCTCCGGGGTCGGGCCGGTACCGGTGATGGCCGTTGCCGTCGTCATGCCAGTCCCCTCTCGGTGAGCAGCGCGTGCAGCGCCGCCGCGGACTCCTGCACGGTCTGGGTGTGCGACTCGATCCGCAGATCGGGCGACTCGGGGGCCTCGTACGGGTCGTCCACACCGGTCAGGCCGGTGATCTCGCCCGCCGCCTGCTTGGCGTACAGGCCCTTCACGTCCCGCTCCGAGCAGACCTCGACGGGCGTGGCGACGTGCACCTCCAGGTAGGGCGTGCCCTCCTGCTGGTGGCGCTTGCGCACTGCCTCCCGGCTGTCCGCGTACGGCGCGATCACCGGCACCAGCGCCTTGACGCCGTTGCTGGCCAGCAGCTCGGCGACGAAGCCGATGCGCTGGACGTTGGTGTGCCGGTCCTCCCGGCTGAAGCCGAGGCCCGCGGAGAGGAACTCCCGGATCTCGTCGCCGTCGAGCACCTCGACGCGGTGGCCCTCGCCGCGCAGCTTCCCGGCCAGTTCGTGCGCGATGGTCGTCTTGCCCGCGCTCGGCAGACCGGTCAGCCAGATCGTGGCGCCCGTCATGGATATCTCCTGAGTGTCCGTCATCGTGCGTGCCGCGCTATCCGTGCAGTCCGCACTCGGTCTTGTTGCTGCCGGCCCAGCGGCCGGCCCTGACGTCCTCGCCCTCCAGCACGCGCCGCGTGCAGGGGGCGCAGCCGACCGAGGCGTAGCCGTCCTGGAGCAGCGGGTTGGTGAGCACGCCGTGCTCGGTGACGTAGGCGTCCACGTCGGCCTGCGTCCACTTCGCGATCGGCGAGACCTTCACCTTCTGCCGCTTGGCGTCCCAGCCGACGACCGGGGTGTTCGCCCGGGTGGGCGACTCGTCCCGGCGCAGGCCCGTCGCCCACGCGTCGTACGCCGTCAGGCCCTCTTCGAGCGGCTTGACCTTGCGCAGCGCGCAGCACAGGTCCGGGTTGCGGTCGTGCAGCTTCGGTCCGTGCTCGGCGTCCTGCTCGGCCACCGTCTGACGCGGCGTCAGGGTGATGACATTGACGTCCATCACCTCCGCGACCGCGTCCCGGGTACCGAGGGTCTCCGGGAAGTGGTAGCCGGTGTCCAGGAACACCACGTCCACGCCGGGGAAGGCACGCGAGGCCAGGTGCGCGACGACCGCGTCCTCCATCGAGGAGGTGACGCAGAAGCGCGGACCGAAGGTCTCGGCGGCCCACTTGAGGATCTCCAGCGCCGAGGCGTCCTCCAGGTCGCGGCCCGCCTGCTCGGCGAGCGCCTGGAGGTCTTCGGCGCGTGCGGACTGATGGGCGTCGGTTGCGGTGGTCACTGTGCACCTCCGTCGGTGGCGGGGGAGCCGGCCGCGGTCCCCGGGGCCAGCAGGCCCAGGAACTTCAGCCGGAAAGCACGGCTGCAGGACCGGCATTCCCAGGCCCCATGGCCCTCCTCGGAGGGCCGCAGGTCCTCGTCCCCGCAGTACGGGCAGAAGAACGGCGCAGCGCGCTCACTCACTTGAGAGCACCCTCTTCGGCGCGGGCCGCCCACTGGGCGAACCGCTCGCCGTCGGTGCGCTCCGCCTCGAAGTTGCGCAGCACCCGCTCGACGTAGTCGGGGAGTTCATCGGCGGTGACCTTCAGGCCGCGGACCTTGCGGCCGAAGCCGGCCTCCAGGGCCAGCGCGCCGCCCAGGTGCACCTGGTAGCCCTCGACCTGGTTGCCGTTGTCGTCCAGGACCAGCTGGCCCTTGAGACCGATGTCCGCGGTCTGGATGCGGGCGCAGGCGTTCGGGCAGCCGTTGAGGTTGATGGTGACCGGCTCCTGGAAGTCCGGCATCCGGCGCTCCAGCTCGTCGATGAGGGACGCGCCGCGGCCCTTGGTCTCGACGATGGCCAGCTTGCAGAACTCGATGCCGGTGCAGGCCATCGTGCCGCGCCGGAACGGCGACGCCTTGACCTGGAAGTCCAGCGCCTCCAGCCCGGCGACCAGCGAGTCGACCTGGTCCTCGGTCACATCGAGGATGATCATCTTCTGCTCGACCGTGGTGTTCAGCCGGTCCGAGCCGTGCTCGGCGGCCAGCTCGGCGAGCTTGGTGAGGGTCTTGCCGTCGACGCGGCCGACGCGCGGCGCGAAGCCCACGTAGAAGCGGCCGTCCTGCTGCTTGTGGACGCCGATGTGGTCGCGCCACTTGGAGGAGGGCGCCTCGGGCGCGGGTCCGTCGACCAGCTTCCGCTTCAGGTACTCGTCCTCCAGCACCTGCCGGAACTTCTCGACGCCCCAGTCGGCGACGAGGAACTTCAGGCGGGCGCGGTTGCGCAGCCGGCGGTAGCCGTAGTCACGGAAGATGCCGACGACACCGGCCCAGACGTCCGCGACCTCGTCCAGCGGCACCCAGGTGCCCAGGCGCTGGGCGAGCTTGGGGTTGGTGGACAGGCCGCCGCCGACCCAGAGGTCGAAGCCGGGGCCGTGCTCGGGGTGGTTGACGCCCACGAAGGCCACGTCGTTGATCTCGTGGACCACATCCTGGACAGGGGATCCCGAGATCGCGGTCTTGAACTTGCGCGGCAGGTTGGAGAACTCCTTGCTGCCGATGTAGCGCTCGTGGATCTCGTTCACGGCCGGGGTGCCGTCGATGATCTCGTCGGCGGCGATGCCGGCCACCGGGGAGCCGATGATCACACGCGGGCAGTCGCCGCACGCCTCGGTCGTGGACAGCCCGACGCTCTCGAGCTTCTCCCAGATGGCCGGGACGTCCTCGATGCGGATCCAGTGCAGCTGGATGTTCTGCCGGTCGGTGATGTCCGCGGTGCCGCGGGCGTACTGCTCGGAGACCTCGCCGATCGCGCGCAGCTGCGCGACGGTCAGCCGGCCGCCGTCCACGCGCACGCGGAGCATGAAGTACTTGTCGTCCAGCTCCTCCGGCTCCAGGACCGCGGTCTTGCCGCCGTCGATGCCGGGCTTGCGCTGGGTGTAGAGGCCCCACCAGCGCATTCGTCCGCGCAGGTCATTGGGGTCGATCGAGTCGAAGCCGCGCTTGGAGTAGATCGTCTCAATGCGTGTCCGCACATTGAGACCGTCGTCGTCCTTCTTGAACTGCTCGTTGCCGTTGAGCGGAGTGAAGTGACCAACGGCCCACTGCCCCTCGCCGCGGTGGCGTCCGGCCTTGCGGCGGGTCGTGGCGGGGCGTTCCGGAGTGGCGGCCATGGTGATACGTCCTTCTCGGCGGCTGCAGGGGATGCGGTTTCAGGCAAGGGTGCACCCACTGTGACCTGCGAAGACGTGCCGGATCGCGACGCGTGGTAGCGCGCCTTGGCATGACTTGCCGGATCAGGGGTGGTCGCACGTCCGCGACGATGGGGACGGCGGGAAAGTCGGTGGAGCCGGTTGCTGTCAGGGGTTGCCGGTCAGAGTCGCCGACCCCTGTGGGTACAGCGTCAGCGCGCCTGACAGATGGCGCTGGATACGCGCGCAAGGTCGACGTGGCGCCGACTCACCAAGGCAATTCCAGCTCGAGACATGACGGAAGCGTGTCACGACGGTCTTGGACCAGTCCACCATCGTCCAGAATGCGGACGAGTATGTCTTGAAAGGTGAGACATTGTGGCGCCGGTCACGTTCCGCTTGAGGTGACCGGCGCCCATGGTGCGGCTCAGGCGCCGGGCCAGGGGCCCGGGGCCGCCGCCTCGGGCTCCTCCGTCACGGTCGTGTCGTAGAGCCGGAAGCCGCGGCGCTGGTAGTTGGCCATCGCATACTCGCCGTCCTTGCTGCAGGTATGCACCCATACCCGCTTCGTCCGCTCGCACTCCGGCCGGCGATCGGCCAGGTCCCAGGCGCGCGCGATGCCGTACGACAGCAGGTGGCCGCCGATCCGCCGGCCGCGGAACGCCGGTATCAGGCCGAAGTAGACGATCTCCACCGATGCGTCCGGCCGGGCCTGCAGCTCGATGAACCCGGCCGGCGTCCCCCGCTCGTACGCCACCCAGGTCTCCGTGCCGGGCCGTCCCAGGTGGTCCTGCCACTCCGCGTATGTCCACGGCAGCCGGTCCGTCCAGGTCACGTCCCCGCCCACCGCCGTGTAGAGGAACCGGCTGAACTCGGGCAGCGGCGTCCCGGACAGTACGATCCGGACCTCCTGCTCGGCGGGCGGCTCGGCGGCGGGCACGAGATCCGACGGGGAGGTCTGCTCCAGGTACCAGGTGGTGACAGTCTCGGTCATGGCCGTCACCCAATCATGGTGCGGGCCGCCAGCACGGCCGGGGCCGTGGAGTGGGGGAGGA
>NZ_NHSG01000046.1:0-6933 GCF_020024005.1 Streptomyces purpurogeneiscleroticus | reverse complement strand
AGGGTAAGGGGGTGGGGGGAGGCGGCCTCGGCTCAGCGCCGCCGCAGCTTGCGCCCCATGACCGTGCCGCCGAGTGCCAGCGCGGCGACGGTGCCGAGCGCGGTCAGCACGGCGACCAGCGGGCCGCTGTCGTCCGGGGCCGCGGCGGCGACCGGCTCCGGCGCGTCCTTCCGTACGGCGGGCCCAGAGGCCGCACGCTCCCCGTAACCGCCCGCTTCGCCCCGCCGGTCGTACGCCGAGCCGGGCAGCTTGTCCCCGTACGCCGCGTGCACCCGCTTCTGGTACGCGGCGACCGTGGTCCCGGACGCGCCGACCGCCCGCTTCGCGTCCGCGTCCAGCGGCAGCACGCGGTCACCGCGCTGGACGTACCAGGCGTCGATCTGCGGCTCACGGAAGAGCGTGCCGCCCTTCGCCTTCGCCGCGTACGCCGTCTCGTCGGCGCCGGTGGCGATGTTCACCACCCGCCAGGTGTCCGCGCCCGCCGTCCGTACGGTCCACACCGACGCCTCCTGGCCGTCGGCCGAGACCGCCCTGCTGGCCAGGAAGTCGAGCTTCGCGACCGGGGCTCCGGAACGGCCGCGCACGAAGTCCGGCGAGAGGACATGGACCGGCACGGTGGCGCCCTCGATGCGCGGCGCCGCGGCCTTGACGCTCACCCTGCCGTCGCGGGCGAAGAACCGGGCGAGCGTCTTCAGGGTGCCGGGGGCGCTCGCCGCGTCGCGCGCCGCTGCCACGCTCGCCGCGGTGGGCTCCTTCGGCGGCGCGGGGGTGTCGGCTGCCTGGGCGGCCTGCGGGGCGAGCCCGGTGAGAGCGGTGGCCAGCGCCGCGACGACGGCGGCGCGCCTGTGGTTCCGGTACGTCATCGCCTCAGGCTCCGATCCGGTAGAGGGAGTGCGTCCAGGAGAACTCGCTGCCGTTGACGTAGTAGCGGTAATCACCCCAGTTGTAACGGCTGTTGTCGGGCCACGGATCGCCCCAGTACACCCAGTTGTTCGCGGTGTCGAAGCCGTACAGGACGTGCATGTGGCCGCCGCCGGACGCCCACTGGATGCGGGTCTCCACGGGCCTGTTGGCGTTGATCTCGTTCTGCACGGTGCTGTAGTTCAGGTAGCCGCTGACGTAGCTGCCGGGGCTGATGCCGGCCCAGTCCAGGCCGTTCTGCACATCACCGAGCGTGGCCTGGCTGTTGGGGCAGCTGGTGCCCTGCTGCCGCCCGAAGGAGGCGTTGCAGAACTGGTTCTGGCTGTAGTTGCGGCCGAACCAGGTGGCGATGGTGTTTCCGGAGGCCGCCCAGCACCAATTGCTGTACTGCTGGGCCTGCATGGTGATGTTCAGCTTCCTGCTCGCGAGCGCGGTGTCGGGGGCGGCCGTCGCCGTCGCGGCGGGGAAGCCGGTGAGGACGGCGGCGACGGCCGCGATCAGGGGCCATCTGCGGCGCGTGGAGCGGGGACGGGACGGGCGTATGCGGCGGGACGGGCGGTGCATGGCGGTCCTCCCGAGGGGGGTGGGAAGAGGGAGAGGAACGCATCCGGATGATGCTGAGGAGCATCGGGTGTTGTCCGAGGCAGGTCAACACGCTTCAATGCGTGGTGACGCAGGGGTGTGGACGGACGGGCCCTGGTGTGAACGTCCCCTGCCCGGCGATCTGCGAGGAACGGACAGCGCCGGCGGGATCTGTGAACTCCGGTTGTGAACGTTCACCCCGCGCACCGGAGGGTTGGCAATGGCACAGGACACCGCCGCATCGGCCGGGCTGGCGCAGGTGCTGCGCACCGGCCCGTTCCACCTGGCGCTGCGCGCCGCGCTGGCCGAACGCGGCCTCGCCCTGCACCGCGTGCAGTACAAGCTCGCGCAGCGCGGCATCAAGGTCGGCGTCACCAGCCTCAGTTACTGGCAGCAGGGCGCGCGCCGCCCGCAGCGCCCCGAGTCGCTCCGCGCAGTGACCGCGTTGGAAGAGGTACTGGAGTTGCCGGCCGGCGTGCTCACCAGGCTGCTGGAGTCGCAGACCCCGGTGTTCCCGGACGTCGAGCGCCCCACGGGCCGGTCGTACCGCACCCTGACCGAGGACTCCGACGTCGTACGGAAGCTCCTCGCCGACCTGGGCGCCCCCACGGACGGCGGGCTGCACACCGTGGGGCAGTCCGAGCGGGTCCTCATAGGGGCGCGGCGCGAGCTGCTGGACCGCGAGTCGCAGCAGGTGGTGCGCGCGCACCGGGACGGCATCGACCGGTACCTCGCCATCCACTGCGGCGACGAGGGCGCCGACCCGGCGCGGATGGAGGTCAGGGCGACGGAGAACTGCCGGCTGGGCCGGGTGCGGCACGTCCCCGAAGCGCCGCTCGTGGTCGCCGAACTGCTCTTCGACACCCGGCTGCGGGCCGGCGACACCTACGTCTTCTCCTACGGGTTCCGCGACGGCACCGCGGGCGAGAGCACCGAGTACTTCCGCGGCTTCCCGTTTCCCGGCGGACAGTACGTCCTGCAGGTGCGGTTCGACGAGGCGGCGCTCCCGGTGCGCTGCGGCCGCTTCGCCCAGGCGACGACGACCGCGCCGCGCACCGCCCGCCAGGAGCTGACGCTGAGCGGGCAGCACCGCGCCGTCCACCTGGTGGACCAGTCGGTACGGCCGGGCCTGCTCGGGATCGAGTGGGACTGGGGGTGAGCCCTTCGGGGCGCGCGGAGGTGCGCCCTTCGGAGGGCACGGAGGTGCGCCCCCGAGGGCAGGGTCAGCCGCCCGCGATCAGCTTGCCGCCCTCGACCTTGACCGGGACCTCTTCCAGCGGCGTGGTCGCCGGACCCTGCACGGGCTTCCCGGTGGCCACGTCGAACCGGCTCCCGTGCAGCGGGCAGGTCGCCACTTCCTTGTCGAGCTTGTTCAGCACCGAGCCCGCGTGCGTGCACACCGAGCTGAAGCACTTGAACTCGCCCTTGGCGGGCTGCGAGACGACCAGCTTCTCCTCGGGGTAGAGCTTGGCGCCGCCCACCGGTACCTCGGCGGCCGCGCCCAGCTCCGTCTCCTGCGTGGGCGCCTTCGGGGCCGAGCCCGACCCCGAGCCGCCCGTGGAGCACGCGGCGGCGCCGACGCACGCGACGCCCGCGAGCGCGGCCCCTCGCAGCACGGTACGGCGGTGGAGGGGCTCGCTCATGGTCATGACTCCTGCGTTCCGGGCGGGTGGCTGGGGTGGCTCCCCCGGACGCGGGCGCGGGCTCTCAGGGGGTGGCGCTGCTTCCCGACGATACCGGGGTGGGATCAGCGGCCCCGGCCGGGGCCGCGGTACCCCGGAGCAGGTCCTGTTCGATCTCCTCCAGGCTGCGCCCCTTCGTCTCCGGGAGCAGCTTCCGCACGAACACGAAGGCGAGGAAGGTCATCACCGCAAAGAAGAGGAAGTTGGCGCCCGCCCCGAAGGTGTCCAGGAGCGAGGGGAACACCAGCGCGACCGCCATGTTGAACAGCCAGTTGAAGATCACGCACAGGCTGACCGCCGCGGCCCGCAGCCGCATCGGGAACAGCTCCGGCAGCATCACCCACTGCACCGGCCCCCAGGAGACGGCGAACGACGCGATGTACAGCCCGATCCCGAGGAGCGTCAGCGTGGACAGCAGCGCGCCGTAGCCCAGCCCCGAGAGGTTGGTGACGGCCAGCACCACCATGGCCACGCACATGCCCAGCGCGCCCCACAGGAGCAGCGGCTTGCGCCCCTTGCGGTCGATCAGCCGCATCGCGGGCAGCGTCATCAGCATGTTCAGCGCGCCGACCCCCATGGTGGCGATGATCGCGCCGCTGTCCCCGAAGCCGACGTTGGTCAGCAGCCGGGGCGCGTAGTAGATGATCGTGTTGATGCCGACGAAGTTCTGGAAGAACACCAGCAGCATCCCGACCACGAAGACCGGCCGCAGCCTCGGTGACAGCAGATGCCGGAACGTCAGGCTCTCGGTCTGCTCGCGCTCGGTCCGTACGGTCTCCTCGATCTCGGCGAGTTCGGCCCGGGCCGCCTCGCCCTCCCCGCGCAGCTGGAACAGCACCCGCCGCGCCTCGTCGCCGCGCCCCTTGCCGACCAGCCAGCGCGGGCTCTCCGGCTGCGTGATGATGCCGACCGCCAGTACGGCGGCCGGGACGACGCCGAGCCCGATCATCCAGCGCCAGGCGCCGGAGTCGTGGAAGAGGTAGTCGGTGACGTACGCGAGGAAGATGCCGACCGTGACCAGCAGTTGCATCAGCGAGGCCAGTCCGCCGCGCACATGCTTGGGCGCCAGCTCCGTCAGGTACAGCGGGACGACGACGGACGCGATGCCGACACCGATGCCGAGGACGAAGCGGAAGACGATCAGTGCCCAGACGTCCGTCGCGAACGACGCGCCGAGCGTGCCGAGGATGAAGACCCCGGAGGCGGCGAGGATCAGCCGGCGGCGGCCCCAGGAGTCCGACAGCCGCCCGGACAGGCCGGCGCCGAGCATCGCGCCGACCAGCAGCCCGGAGACGACCATGCCCTCCAGCAGCGGGCTCATCGGGATGTCCCGCTTGATGTAGAGCAGCGCGCCGGAGATGACTCCGGTGTCGTAGCCCCACAGGATGCCGCCGAGGGCACCGAAAACCCAGATCAGTGCGTTCTTGAAGCGCGAGGCGCCGGCGAGCGCGGGCGCGGTGGTCAAGGACATGCCCGTCATCCCTTCTTCGCCCGGTTCGGCGCGATGTGGATCTTGCGTCCGGTGCCGGCCTTGAAGCGGGCCACGGCCTCGTCGAAGTCCTCCAGGCCGAAGACGTCGCTGACCAGCGGGTCAAGGTCGAGACCCGAGGCGAGGACGTCGATGGCGGGCTGGAAGCTGTTGTGCACGGCCATCGACCCGATGATGTCGATCTCGCTGTTGTAGACGAGGTACGGCGAGAAGGCGGCCTTGCGGGACGGGTCCGTGACGCCGAACTGCAGGAACGTACCGCCCTTGCGGACGCGCCCCAGCCCGTCCTCGATGGCGGGCACCGCACCGGTCGCGTCCACGACCACCTCGAAGCCCGGGCCCTTGCCCCGCGCGAGCTTGTCCGCGCTGGTCACGGCCGCGTCGAGGCCGAACGACTCGGCGAACGCCAGCCGCTCCTCGTTCAGGTCCACCACCGATACGGAGGCGGCGCCCGCGGTCCGTACGAGTGCGGCCATCATCAGGCCCATCGTGCCCGCGCCGTAGATCAGGTAGTGCTCGCCGGGGCGGCGCGGCAGCCGGTTCAGCCCGTGCACCGCGCAGGACAGCGGCTCGATCAGCCCGGCCGCGGCCTCGGAGAACGAATCCGGGATCACATAACAGCAGCGGGCCGGCACGGCGACCCGCTCGGCGAAGCCGCCGGCCTGCGTGACGCCGATCGCGCGGTAGTCCTCACAGAGGTTGCCGCGGCCGATCCGGCAGTAATGACAGGCGCCGCACGGCATGTTGGGGTCCACGGCGACCCGGTCGCCGACGGCCGGGGCGGCGACGCCCTCGCCCACCGCGATCACCTCGCCCGTCAGCTCGTGCCCGGGGATCACCGGGTACGTCACGGGCGGCAGCTCGCCGCCGAGGATGTGCATGTCCGTCCCGCACAGGCCGCACGAGGAGACGCGGACGACGACCTCGCCGGGTTCAGGCCGGGGGTCCGGCACGTCGGCCGGGGCGGCTCGGCCCGGCTCGGTGACCACGACAGCGCGCATATCGCGCCTCCACTTCGTTGTGCTGGTCTGATGCTGGTGCTGCGACTCGGTGCCCCGTCGCCGGTCCGGTCCCGCGGCGGTCGGTTGCGAGTCCCGCGGCGGAGGGGTTGCGAGTCCCGCGGCGGTTCGGTTCCCGGGAGGCTAGCCCCGACGTAAACGCTTACGCAAGCGTTTACGCGACGCTTCTGATGCGTTACGGTTTCCCCACAATCACGCACGCCGTCGGACACGTCGGCCACGTCGGGGAGGACGGCATCGGATGGCGACGATGGTGGATGTGGCACGTCGCGCGGGGGTTTCCGTGGCGACGGTCTCGCACGTCCTGAACGAGACCCGCCCCGTGCGCCCCGACACCCGCAAGTCCGTCCTGGATGCGATCGACGAGCTCGGTTACACGCACAACACGCTCGCCCGCTCGCTGGTGACCTCGCGCACCCGCTCCATCGGCCTCGCGGTCTCCGCGATCAGCAACCCGTACTTCACCGAGATCCTGCAGGGCGTCGAGGCGGGCGCGCTGGAGGCCGGGTACAGCCTGCTCATCGCCGACCCGCACGACGACCCGGTGCACGAGCGCAAGGTCGTCCAGCTGCTGCACGAACGCCGCGTGGACGGCATGATCGTCGCGCCCTCCGCCGAACCCGCCGCGCTCGTCGAGTACGTCACCAAGCGCGCGGTCCCCACCGTCTACCTCGACCGCCTCGTCGGCGACGCCCACGACCAGGTCTGCGCCGAGAGCACCGCGCCGATACGGCAGCTCGTCGAGCACCTGGCCGACCTCGGGCACACCCGGATCGGCCTGATCGCGGGCCTGCCGGGGCTGAGCACGACCACCGAGCGGGTCGCCGGCTACCGCGAGGGACTGCGGTCCCGTGGGCTGCCGTTCGCGCCGGAGCTGCTGGCAGGTGGCAACTCCGAGGCGGAGGGCGCCGAGGACGCCACCCGCCATCTGCTCGCCGCGCCCGAACCGCCCACCGCCGTGATCACCGCCAACAACGCCATGACCATCGGCGCCCTGAAGGCCCTCGGCGAGATGGGCCTCCGCGTACCGCGCGACATCGCGCTCGCCTGCTTCGACGACTTCTCCTGGGCGGACCTCTTCTCGCCCCGCCTCACCGCGATCTCCCAGCCCAGCCGGGAGATCGGTGCGGCGGCGGTCCGACTCCTCCTGGACCGCCTGGAAGACCCGGCCCGGCCACCGCGCACCATCCGCCTGCCGTGCACGTTCGTGCACCGGACGTCGTGCGGGTGCGGGGAGGGA
>NZ_NHSG01000045.1:0-6619 GCF_020024005.1 Streptomyces purpurogeneiscleroticus | reverse complement strand
GGCCGCAGGCGCCGCCGCCGTCGGTGCCGTGGCGCTCGGCGCCGCCACGGCCGCCTTCGCCGCCACCCCCGCGCAGGCCGCCGAGCGGGCCGGCACGAGCGATGCCCGGGCCGCGGCGCACCAGCAGATCCCGGACGCGCAGCAGTTCCAGTGCTTCAGCAACATCGTGGAGCGCGAGAGCGGCTGGAACCCGCAGGCCACCAACGCCTCCTCCGGCGCATACGGCCTGGTCCAGGCGCTGCCCGCCTCGAAGATGTCCTCGGCCGGCGCGGACTGGAAGACCAACCCCGCCACCCAGGTCAAGTGGGGCCTGAACTACATGAACGAGCGCTACGGCAGCCCCTGCGGCGCCTGGTCGTTCTGGCAGTCCCACAACTGGTACTGAGCGCGAGCGGCTCCCCCTGACGCCGCTTCTCCCTCTCCCCCCGACGGCGCGACCGGGTCCTAGACCCCGGTCGCGCCGTCGAGGCGTTCGCGGAGCAGGTCCGCATGGCCGTTGTGCCGGGCGTACTCGGCGATGAGGTGCACCAGGATGCGGCGGAGCGCAACCGGCTGACCGCTCGCCGCATGGGTGCCGGTCGCGTCCAGCGAGGGCGCGGCGGCGACGAGCTTGCGGGAGTGCGCGCACTCGGCGCGCCAGAACGCGAGCTCCTCCTCGACGTCCCCCTCCAGCATCTCGAAGTCCTGGTCGGGATGGTCGTCGGAGTAGTACGGGAAGTCGTCCCGCTCGCCCGCGAACTGCACGCGCAGCCACCAGTGCTCGACGCCGGCGAGGTGGCGGATCAGGCCGTGCAGGCTCAGCCCGGACGGCGGGACGCTCTTCTCGGAGAGGCGCTCGGGCTCCACCCCGGCGCACTTCAGCTCGAAGGTCCTGCGGTGCCAGTCCAGGAACGAGGTGAGAATCTCGCGCTCGTCACCGACGAGGGGCGGAGCCGGGCGCTCGTCCTGCCCCGCCCAGACCGGCGGGAGGTTCTCCGGGGGAATGGCGGGCTGCCCCGCCGCGGCTGTGTGCTCTGGTTCCGTCGGTTGTGTCGTCATGGCAGGAGTTTGACGCCCTTCCGCTCCCGAAGGAGGGAATTCCTGGCTCAGGCTGCCTCCGGGAGCAGCGCTCCCAGAGGTCTTACGCCCTCGGCACCAGCCGGGTTGAGACCAGCCCGGACCAGCATCACGCGTGCGGAGTTTTTGTCCCGGGGGGATGCGACTCCGCACGCGGTGCAGGTGTAGGTACGTTCCGAAAGAGGAAGTGCGTGCTTGGTTCTCGCTCCGCACGATGCGCAGTCCGTGGTGGTGTGCGCGGGATTCACGAGGCGAATGTCCCGCGCGTGCTTGTGGCCCATCTCGATCAGGGCCGCTTTCGTGGCACCGATCGCCGCGTCGGCCGCTTTGCGGGCCATGGTCGACTTCGCCAGAAACCGCGGCCGGAAATTCTCCACGGCGATGGCGTCGTGGTCGGTCACCACGCGCTTCGCCCACTTGCGGGCGGTGTCCTGCCGCTGTCGGGCGACCTTCTTGCGCAGCTTCGCGGTCTGCCGCTGCGCTCTTCGGTAGCCCTTGGACGCAGACTGTCCACGGGTGGGCTTACGGCGGGCCATCATCCGCTGGTAGTGGGAGAGGCGCTGTGCCGCAGCCTTTCCGTGCTGGGCGTGCGGCAGGTCGTGGGCGTCCGATGTGGTGGTGCCGGTCTCCTTGACGCCCCAGTCCACGCCGAGGACGGCGCCGGTCGCGGGGAGCGGCTGCGTCTGGACTGCGACGACGAACGATGCGTACCAGTGACCCAGGCTGTCCCGGTACACCCGCACCGACGAGGGAGCCGACGGCAACTCACGCGACCACACCACGGTCAGAACGAAGCCGCCCGCCAGGTACAGACGGCCATCCTTCAACCGGAAGCCCCGGGTGGTGTAGTTCAAGGTCGGGAGCGCTTCCCGCTTCTTCCTCGGCTTGGGCATCCCCGCGCGCTGCCGCATCGGCAGGCGCTTGTCGATGTCCTTGAGAGCCTTGGACCGGGCCTTGGCGAAGTCCCGGATGGTCTGCTGCTGCGGCGCCGACGCGCCCTCGCGAAGCCACGACGTCTTGGCGCGGGCCTCGGTCAGCATCTTGTCGAGCTGCGCCGGACCGCAGGTCAGCTTATCTCCGGGGTGCGCCCGGTTGTGGGCGTACACCTGCCGGGACTTGGCGACGCATTCGTTCCACACCCAGCGGCACCGGTTCCACTCTGCGAGCAGTGCTGTACGGGCGGTCGACGACACGCGAAGCCGGTAGGTGTACCGGGCGCACCCGGCATTGCCCGAACCCGTCTGCGGTGTCGTCATGACACCATTCTGACACTACCTTTGAGGTCATGGACCATGAAGCACGCATCACGCTCCGCCTGCCCGCCGACCTTCACGAATGGCTGGCCGCCGAGGCCAAGCGCGCCCACAGGTCGCTCAACTCCGAGATCGTCCACCGACTTGAGGCCGGGCGCGGCGATGTCCCGGCAGACGACGAATCACCCTGACGGCGATTCGCCTTTCCTTGCCCTCTGCTCCGGGGGTCGATTCCTCCCTGACCTTGGGAGGCCGAGGCATCCTCGGGGATCTCCGGTGGCCGACGCCACTGACAACGGCCGCCGGTCACCGTGAAGCGGCAGGTCTCGCGCCATCGCCGGCCGCCCCTCACAGCCGTTGGATGATCGTCCCGGTCGCCAGTGCGCCGCCCGCGCACATCGTGATCAGGGCGAATTCCTTGTCTGCGCGCTCCAGTTCGTGCAGTGCGGTGGTGATGAGCCGGGCCCCGGTCGCGCCCACCGGGTGGCCGAGGGCGATGGCTCCGCCGTTGACGTTCACCTTCTCCAGGTCCTGCTCGAAGACCTGCGCCCAGGACAGGACGACGGACGCGAACGCCTCGTTGATCTCGACGAGATCGATGTCCTTGAGGGACATACCGGCCTTGCCCAGGACGGCCCGTGTGGCGTCGACCGGGCCGTCCAGGTGGAAGTGCGGATCGGCGCCGACCAGCGCCTGGGCGACGATGCGCGCCCGCGGCTTCAGCTTGAGCGCCCGCGCCATCCGCTTGGACGCCCACATCACGGCGGCGGCCCCGTCGGAGATCTGCGAGGAGTTGCCCGCCGTGTGGACGGCCGTGGGCATGACGGGCTTGAGCCCGGCGAGCGCCGCCATGCTCGTGTCGCGCAGCCCTTCGTCGTGGTCGACCAGCCGCCACATGCCCTGCCCGGCCGCCTGCTCCTCCTCGGTGGTGGGCACCTGGACCGCGTACGTCTCGCGTTTGAAGCGCTCCTCGGCCCATGCCTGCGCGGCCCGCTCCTGGGAGATCAGGCCCAGCGCGTCGACGTTCTCCCGGGTCAGGCCGCGCTTACGGGCGATGCGTTCGGCCGCCTCGAACTGGTTGGGCAGATCGACGTGCCACTCGTCGGGGAAGGGCTTGCCGGGGCCGTGCTTGGAGCCGCTGCCGAGCGGGACCCGGGACATCGCCTCGACGCCGCAGCCGATGCCCACGTCGATGACCCCGGCCGCGATCATGTTGGCGACCATGTGGTTGGCCTGCTGGGAGGAGCCGCACTGGCTGTCCACGGTGGTCGCGGCGGTCTCGTACGGCAGACCCACGGCCAGCCAGGCGTTCCGGGCCGGGTTCATGGACTGCTCGCCTGCATGGGTGACCGTCCCGCCGACGATCTGCTCGACGCAGTCCGGCTGTATCGCCGTTCTCGCCAGGAGTTCGCGGTACGTCTCGCCCAGCAAGTAGGCGGGGTGGAGATTGGCGAGCGCGCCCCCGCGCTTGCCGATCGGCGTGCGGACGGCTTCGACGATGACGGGTTCAGCGGCCATGACTCGTCCTCTCCTGGCTGTCCGGGCGGTCCGACACCCGGGCAGAACTAGTACGCGTTCTAGTTCCGCGCCCAGTCTCACGAGCCACACGCGCCCGCGCAAGAGTGCTGCGTCGGCCGCACCCGCAACCATTTCCCGCGTGAGCCTTGCCACTTGTAGAACTCGTTACTACCTTCGCGACAGATTCTGATGGCTCGTCAGGACGAGCTCGTCGGAACAAGCAGGCAAGCCGGACACAACCCGGACCTGGAGTCGCCGATGCCTTGTCCCGCGCTGCCCGACGGGTTCGACTTCACCGATCCCGACGTCTACCAGGAACGCGTACCCCTCCCCGAGTTCGCCCGACTGCGGCGGACCGCGCCCGTGTGGTGGAACGCCCAGCCGCACAACCTCGCGGGCTTCGAGGACGACGGCTACTGGGTGGTGACCCGGCACGCGGACGTCAAGGAGGTCTCCACCCGGCCGGACGTCTTCTCGACGAACCGCAACACCGCGATCATCCGCTTCAACGAGTCGATGACCCGCGACCAGATCGACGTCCAGAAGCTCATCATGATCAACATGGACCCGCCCGAGCACACCCGGGTCCGCCAGATCGTCCAGCGCGGCTTCACTCCCCGCTCCATCCGCGCCCTGGAGGACGCGCTGCGCGAGCGCGCCACCCGGATCGTCGCGGAGGCGAAGAAGAACGGCCGCGGCGACTTCGTCACCGACATCGCCTGCGAGCTGCCCCTCCAGGCCATCGCCGAGCTGATCGGCATCCCTCAGGAGGACCGGTCCCGCATCTTCGACTGGTCGAACAAGATGATCGCGTACGACGACCCCGAGCTGGCGATCACCGAAGAGGTCGGCACCAACGCGGCGATGGAGCTCATCTCGTACGCCATGAACCTCGCGGCGGCGCGCAAGGAGTGCCCGGCGCAGGACATCGTCAGCCGGCTGGTGGCCGCGGAGGACGAGGGCAATCTCGGCAGCGACGAGTTCGGCTTCTTCGTGCTGCTGCTGGCCGTGGCCGGCAACGAGACCACCCGCAACGCGATCACGCACGGCATGCATGCCTTCCTCACCCACCCCGAGCAGTGGGAGCTGTACAAGAGGGAGCGGCCGGCCACCGCGGCCGAGGAGATCGTGCGCTGGGCGACCCCGGTGGTCTCCTTCCAGCGCACCGCCACCCGCGACACCGAGCTGGGCGGCGCGGACATCAAGGAGGGCCAGCGGGTCGGCATCTTCTACGCGTCGGCCAACAACGACCCCGAGGTGTTCGACCGGCCCGAGGTCTTCGACATCACCCGCGACCCCAATCCGCACCTGGGCTTCGGTGGCGGCGGCCCGCACTTCTGCCTCGGCAAGTCCCTCGCGGTCCTGGAGATCGACCTGATCTTCCGCGCCATCGCCGACACCCTGCCGGACATTGCGCTGACCGGTGACCCGCGGCGGCTGCGCTCGGCATGGCTCAACGGGGTGAAGGAGCTACGGGTCAGTTACGGGTGACTCCCGCACCCTGCGCGTACGAGCAACTCCCGTCCCCTGTAAGGGCGGTGGCCGCCGGATCCCGGCAGCCACCGCCCTTCCTTTTGGCGGAAAACCGTCTGCCGCGCAACCTTGCCAACACCTACTGGCGCACTTACATTCAACTCAACTCGCCAGTAACACCGGCGGTAACACCAGGCTCGCGGCTCGACCCGCCGCACTCGCCTTTCTCCCCACGCGCCTCGCTCTTCGCTCCCCCCACTCATCGATCACGCACGCATCGAAGGGGATATATGCCATGAAAGACGCACACGGCAGACCGGTCACGGGACGCGTCAGCGCACGGAAGTTCGCCGTGCTCGCCGTCCCGGCCTTCGCGGGCACGGCGGCCCTGGCCATCGCCCTGGCCAACGGGGCGCTGGCGGCGTCCTTCGCCGTATCGGGCCAGCAGTTCAAGGTCTCGGCGAGCAGCCTCGACGGGGACGGCTTCGCGCAGTACGGCGGCGTGGACACGAACGCCCGCGGCGAGCTGCTGCCGGTCGCGGTGACCGCCATCAAGAAGGCGGAACTGAACAACCTCTGCCAGTCGGTGGTCACCGAGCTGCCCGTACTGGGCAACATCTCGCTCAACCTGACCGCGGGCAAGGGCGGCAAGCCCGTCGAGGCCGAGAACCTCTACGTGGACGCCACCCAGCTCTCCGGAAACGCGTCGTTCAACAACATCGAGATCGGCCGGGACGCCTCGACGCTGGACAAGGGGCCGGCCGACGCGCAGGGCATGCAGGACGCGTTCGCGCAGCAGGCCGACGACGTGCACATCACCGACCTGAAGCAGACCGCGTGGGCGACCAACGCGGGCACCTTCAAGCTCTCCGGCCTGAGCATGAAGATCAGCAAGGGTAAGAAGGAATGCTTCTGACCCGGCGACCCGCGGCCCGGCGACCGACGGCCCGGCGACCGGCCGACGACCCGGCACGCCCGCGGTCCGCCTGGTGGCGCTGGCGCAAGGGCCGCCCCTTCTGGGGCGGGCTGGCCACGGTCCTGGCGGGCGCCGAGATCTGCGTGCTCCCGCTCGCCCCGCTGAAAATCATGCTCCAGCAGGGCATCGCCGGCATCCCGTCCGTGCTGCTCGGGCTGGTGATGATCGTGCTGGGCCTGGCCGCCTGGGTCGCGCCGCAGTACCGCGGGCTGGCAGGCGTACTGACCGTCCTGCTGGCGGCCGCCGCGCTGGTCATGTCCAACCTCGGCGGCTTCCTGATCGGCACTGTGCTCGGCATCCTCGGCGGCGCCCTGATGTTCGCGTGGCAGCCCCTGCCGGCCGC
>NZ_NHSG01000044.1:0-6599 GCF_020024005.1 Streptomyces purpurogeneiscleroticus | reverse complement strand
CCCCCGCCACCCGGCCGGTCCGCGCCACGTCCCCTGCCCTCCGGCGCCGCGGCGGACTACGGTCTGATGCCGTGGCTCAGTTTCGGCTCCAGGGGAGCAAGGTGCTCGCCGTCGATATGACCGGCGATGCCGTGAAGGCGAAGAACGGTGCGATGGTCGCGTACGACGGCCGGATGGCGTTCAAGAAGATGAGCGGCGGGGGCGAGGGCCTGCGCGGCATGGTGACCCGGCGGCTGACCGGGGAACAGATGGAAATGATGGAGGTGAAGGGCGAGGGCACCTGCTATTTCGCGGACCGCGCGAGCGAGATCAATCTGGTGAACCTGCACGGCGAGAAGCTGTACGTGGAGGCCAGCAACCTGCTGTGCACGGACGCCGCGCTGCGCACGGGCACCACCTTCACCGGACTGCGCGGCGCCTCGCAGGGCAACGGGCTGTTCACCACGACCGTGGAGGGCACAGGACAGGCCGCGCTCACCTCCGACGGCCCGGCGGTGGTGCTGCGGGTGACGCGGGACGCCCCGCTCCAGGTCGACCCGGGCGCGTACGTCGCGCACACCGGCGACCTGCGGCAGCACTTCCAGTCCGGTGTGAACTTCCGCACGTTCATAGGGGAGGGCTCCGGCGAAGCCTTCCAGATCCGCTTCGAGGGCGAGGGCCTGGTGTACGTACAGCCCAGCGAGCGCAACACCGTCGGAGGTGAGGTCTGATGCCGTTCACGGTCCTCAACTCGCGCATGGTCAGGGCCGAGGTCGCGCCCGGGCAGCGGCTGTTCAGCCAGCGCGGCGCGATGCTCGCGTACCAGGGCGAGGTCAGCTTCACCCCGAACATGCAGGGCGGCCAGGGCGGCATCGGCTCCATGATCGGCCGGCGGATCGCGAACGAGGCGACCCCGCTGATGACCGTCGAAGGCAGCGGCTCGGTGATGTTCGGCCACGGCGGCCACCACGTCCACGTCGTCGACCTCACCGGCGACACCCTCTACGTCGAGGCCGACCGGCTGCTGGCGTTCGACGGCTCACTGCGCCAGGGCACGATGTTCATGGGCGCGCAGGGCGGCGTGATGGGCATGGTCCGCGGCCAGGTCACCGGCCAGGGCCTCTTCACGACGACCCTCGAGGGGCACGGCTCGGTGGCGGTGATGGCGCACGGCGGCGTGATCGAACTGCCCATCCGCCAGGACCGCCCGGTCCACGTCGACCCCCAGGCATACGTCGCCCACCGCGGCAACGTCCGCAACAAGCTCTCCACGGCCCTCGGCTGGCGGGAGATGGTCGGCCGCGGCTCGGGCGAGGCATTCCAGCTCGAACTGTCGGGCCAGGGCACGGTGTACGTACAGGCGTCGGAGGAAAAGCTTTGACCGCTCCCCCGGCTGAAGCCGGGGGATTCCTGGCTCACGCTGCTCTGTCGCTCGGCGAGCGGCAGAGTCCTCTGCGATCAGCGCCAGCCGGGTCCAGACCAGCCCGGACGAGCATCACGCGGGCGGAGTTCTTGTCCCTCGGGGACTCGGCTCCGCACGCAGTGCAGGTGTAGGTACGTTCGGAAAGAGGCAGTGCGTGCTTGGTTCTTGCTCCGCAGTAACCGCAGTCCATGGTGGTGTGGGCAGGGTGCACCAACCGCAGGCAGCGGCCGTGCTTGCGCGCCATACTGATCAGCTCGCGCTTGGTGGTCGAGATGGCCGCGTCGGCTGCCTTGCGGGCCATGCTGGACTTGGCGAGGAATCTCGGCCGGAAGTCCTCCACCGCCATCTGATCGAAGTCCGCCGTGACGCGCTTGGCCCACTTGCGAGCAGTGTCCTGCCGCCGCCGCGCAATCTTCTTGTGCACCTTGGCGGCTTGCCGACGCGCTGTGCGATAGCCCTTCGAGGCAGCCTGCCCGCGCTTCGGCCTCCGGCGAGCCATCATCCGCTGATACCGCGTGAGCTTCTCGGCGGCCTTCTTCCCATGCTCGGCGTGCGGCAGGTCATGGGTGTCGCTAGTGGTGGTCGCGGTCTCCTTCACACCCCAGTCGATCCCTATGCAACGGCCGGTTCCGGGCAACGGCTGCGGCTCGGCCTTGACGACGAAGGAGACGTACCAGTGGCCAAGACTGTCGCAATGGATCCGCGCACTCGACGGCTCGGCAGGCAGTTCGCGCGACCACACCACCGTCAGCACGATCCCGCCCGCCATGTGCAGCCGCCCGCCCTTGAGACGGAAACCGCGCCGGGTGTAGTTGAGCGTGGGTGCCGCCACGCCCTTCCGCTTGAACCGCGGCATCCCAGCCCGCTGCCGCACCGGCATCCGCGCCTTGATGTCCTTCAACGCCTTGGCACGGGACCTGCCGAAGTCGCGGACGATCTGCTGCTGCGGCACCGACGCGCCTTCGCGCAACCAAGACCGTTCAGCGCGCCAGCCGGTCAGCATCCTGTCCAGCAACGCGGGGCCGCACTCTCGCTCCGCCTTGTACGCGGCACGGGACTCGGCGACGCACTGGTTCCACACCCAGCGGCACCGGTCCCATTCACCGAGCAGCGCAGCGAGCGCGGTGGACGACACGCGAAGCCGATAGGAGTACCGGACATCACCGGCGCTCGTGACTTCACGTGGTGTCACCATGACACCACGTTACCACTACGCTGGTGGTCATGGATCAGGAAGTGCGCATCACCCTCCGGCTTCCCGCCGAACTCCACGCGTGGCTGGTCACTCAATCGAAAACGGCTCGCCGATCTCTCAACTCCGAGATCGTGCACCGACTCGAAGTCGAGCGCGCCTCCACCGACACCACCGACAAGTCACCCTGACGAAACTCCATCCACCCCTGCCCCATGGCACAGGAAACCGCCCCTGCCCGTGAGCCGGGGCACCCTCGGAGGTACCTGATGAGCGGTCCCGTCATTCACGATGTGCATTCGCTGCCCGCGGACGACAACGTCAATCCGTATGCCTTCAGCGTGGAGCTGGACGGGCAGTGGTTCCTGCAGAAGGGAAAGATGATCGCCTATTTCGGGCAGATCGATTTCCAGGGAATCGGGCACGGGGCGCTGGACCGGCTCATCAGGACCAGTTTTCATTCGCCGCTGCACGCCGCGGACTGGGTGGTCGCGCAGGGGCGGGGCAAAATGCTGCTCGCGGACCGGGCGTTCGATGTGAATTCCTACGACCTGGAAGAGGGCAATCTCACGATCCGGTCGGGAAACCTGCTCGCTTTTCAGCCATCCCTGTCGCTGAAGCAGTCGATCGTGCCGGGCTTTTCGACGCTCATCGGCACCGGGAAATTCGTCGCGGCCTCCAACGGGCCGGTGGTGTTCGCCGAGCCGCCGATCCGGGTCGATCCGCAGGCGCTGGTGGGCTGGGCGGACTGCCCCTCGCCGTGCCATCACTACGATCATCAGTATCTGCGCGGCTTCCTCGGGGGCCTGCGGGCGCACACCGGGATCGGCGGAGTCTCGGGCGAGGAGCACCAGTTCGAGTTCGTCGGGGCCGGCACGGTGCTGCTGCAGTCGACCGAGCAGCTGATGCCGGAGGCGGCGACGGGCGCCGTGCCTGCGGAACCCGGGGTACCGGGCGGGTCCGCTGGTCAAGGCGGTGGCTCACAAATGCCGCAGCTGCCGGGGTCGCTCGGGGGGCTCCAGCGCCGCTTCGGGCTGTGAGCGGTAGTCTGCGGAGGGTGACCTCGAACGTCTGAGCCCTGCCCGCCGGAATGACCCCCGGCGGGAAGGGCCCGGTGAGGCCACGATCACGGGGCATGACTAATTTACCATTCAACTTTCACGGGTAGAATTCATTCATGACGACCGACAGTGACACCCCCTGGCTGACCGACCAGGAGCAGCGTGCCTGGCGCACCCATCTCGACGTCAGCAGGCTGCTGACGCACCAGCTGGAGCGGGATCTCCAGCCGTTCGGGCTGACCTACAACGACTACGAGATCCTGGTGAACCTCTCCGAGGCCGAGGAGCGCAGAATGCGCATGAGCGACCTCGCGGCCTCCACGCTCCAGTCCAAGAGCCGGCTCTCGCACCAGATCACCCGCATGGAGAACGCCGGGCTGGTGCGCCGCGAGAGCTGCGAGTCCGACCGGCGCGGGCTGTACGCGGTCCTCACCGACGAGGGCTGGGACACCATGCGCCGGGTCGCGCCGCACCACGTGGCCTCCGTCCGCAAGCACTTCATCGACCTGTTCTCGGCGGACGACCTGGCCGCGCTGCGTGCCTCGCTGGCGCCGGTGGCGGATCACCTGCGGGGGCACCGCGGCAAGTACTGATCCGCGTACTGGCCCGGAGCACTGACCGGCCGGACGCCGCGCGGGACGCGGGTGGGGGAACACTGCCGCACCCGCGCGGTGCGTCCGCGCTCAGCGCTGCCCGCCCTCAGTGGTGCCCGTCTTCAGGGCTGCCCGCCTTCAGGGGCTGCCCGTCCGCCGCGACCGGCAGCCGCAGTTCGAAGGCCGCGCCCTCGTGCACGGCCAGCGTGCCGCCGTGCCGTTCGGCGATGTCCCGGGCGATGGCGAGCCCCAGGCCCGCGCCGCCGTCGTCCCGGCTGCGCGCGTCGTCCAGCCGTACGAACCGCTCGAAGATCCGCTCCCGGTCGGCCCCGGCCACGCCGGGACCGTCGTCGTCCACCCGCAGCACCGCCCACCGGCCGTCCCGGCGCACCTCCACCGTGACCTGCGAACGGGCGTGCCGCTGCGCGTTGTCGACGAGGTTGCCGAGAATCCGGCTCAGCTGGCCGCGCGAGCCGGACACCTCCACGCTCGGCAGCTCCCCGGACCGCACCGGCAGCCGGTCGGCGACCCGCTGCGACAGCTCCTCGCGGGCCAGCGCTCCCAGGTCGATCCGGGTGTCCTTGGGCCGCTCCCCCGCATCCAGCCGGGCCAGCAGCAGCAGGTCGGCGGCCAGGTGCTGGAGCCGTACGGTGTCCTCCACCGCGCCCGGCAGGTCCAGCAGCTCGGGGTGCGCCTCGGCGACCTCCAGCTGGGTGCGCAGGCTGGCGATGGGGCTGCGCAGCTCGTGCGAGGCGTCCGCGATGAAGCGGCGCTGGCGCTCGACGGACGCCTCCAGGGCCGCCAGCGTCTCGTTGGTGGTCCGGGCCAGCCGGGCGATCTCGTCGCGGGAGGCGGGCTCCGGTACCCGGCGGGACAGGTCCGTACTGGCGGTGATGGCGGCCATCTCGCTGCGGATGCCCTCGACGGGGCGCAGCGCGCGGCGGGTGACCAGCCAGGTGACGCCCGCGACGACCAGGAGCAGCAGGGGCAGGCCGATGAGCATGGCGTTCCGCACCGAGCCGATGGTCTCCTGCTCGGCGGCGAGCGGGGTGCCGGCCATGACGGTCACCGTGCGGCCCTGGGTGTCGGTGGCGTCCACCTCGGCCCAGCGGTAGTCGGCACGCTTGCCCTCGACGACGGCCGTGCCGTCGGAGAGATCGACATCGTCGTCCACCTCCCCGGGGCGGGGGGTGTCGCGGTCGTCGTCATCGTCGTCGTGGCGGCCGTTGCCGGGCATCCCCAGGGAGACCTTCGTGCCGTCGACGGCCTGGAGGTCCTCACCGGCCGCCAGCACGCGGCCGTGCTCGTCGTCGACGAGCACGGGGTGCTCGTCGGCATCCGGCAGGTCGAGGTTCCGGTAGGCCGTGCCGGTGGCGATCTCGGCGGCGATCTCGCGGGCCGAGACCTCGGCGTGCAGGTCCGCCTGGTCGGCCAGGTTGGTACGCAGTACCAGCAGGACGGCTATGCCGACCGCGATGAGGGCGACGGCGACCACGGCCGTGGCGCCCGCGGCCGCTCTGGCCCGTACCGATCCGACCGCCCTAAACACCGGGCACCATCCGGTAGCCGGCGCCGCGCACGGTCTGGATCGTGGCCGCGCCCAGCTTGCGGCGCAGGGCGCTCACGTAGACCTCGACGATGTTCGGGTCGCCCTCGTAAGCGAAGTCCCAGACGTGTTCGAGTATGTCGGACTTGGAGACCACCTCGCCGGCCCGCAGCGCGAGCTGTTCGAGGACGGCGAATTCCTTGGTGGTCAGCGGTACGTCCTCGTCCGCGCGGCGCACGGTGCGGGCGCCCTGGTCGATGGTGAGGGTGCCGACGGTCAGTACGGGCAGCGCGGTGCGGCCGCGGCGGCGCAGCAGCGCCTTCACGCGGGCGACCAGCACGACGTAGCTGAAGGGCTTGGTGAGGTAGTCGTCGGCGCCGGTGTCCAGGCCCTCGGCCTCGTCGTACTCGCCGTCCTTCGCGGTGAGCATGAGAATGGGCACGTCGTTGCCCGCGGCGCGCAGCGCGCCGCAGACGCGGTAGCCGTTCATGCCGGGCAGCATGATGTCCAGGACGAGGAGGTCGTACGCGCCCTCGCTCGCCATGTGCAGGCCCTCCAGGCCGTCGTGCACGACGTCCACGGCGTATCCCTCGGCGGTCAGGCCGGCGGCGAGGGAACGGGCCAGCCGCTTCTCGTCCTCCACGATCAACAGGCGCATGCGACAAGGGTGCCACCGGCTTGCTGAAGGCCGCTTCAGGGTGGGTTCCTGAAGACGGCTTCAGGCTCCTTCAGGGTGGCTTCAGGATCGGGTCGGCAGTGTGAGGTCATCACCTGGGGGCCACTCCCCGGCCCCCTCCGGGAGACC
>NZ_NHSG01000043.1:0-6594 GCF_020024005.1 Streptomyces purpurogeneiscleroticus | reverse complement strand
TCCCCGCAGCCACCGCACGGCCACCCCGTCCGGCCCGGGAACGCAAACGCCCCCCACGCACCCGCCAGAGCCGACCTACCCTTGCTGCCTTCCGGCCCTGGGGGAGTTCAGTCAGATAGCGCCACGTGAGGGGCTGCGCCCACAGTACCTGATCCAGCGCCCCCAAAACGACCCGCTCCTCCCTCCCGGACGTCCGTCGGCCACCCCCGGCGAACGAGTTCGCGAGCACTCCTCGCAGTCATGTAATGTTTGCCGCGGAGGATTCGCCTAGTGGCCTAGGGCGCACGCTTGGAAAGCGTGTTGGGGGCAACCCCTCACGAGTTCGAATCTCGTATCCTCCGCCAGTGCCTCACCGGGCACGACTCGAAGGGCCCCACCGTTCGCGGTGGGGCCCTTCGACGTTCGGCGGCGACCGACGGCCTGCGGCGAGCGGGATGTGTCCGAGCACGGACGGTCGGCCGCCCTGCCGAGCGTGATCGGTCGGCCGTCCCGAGCGCGGACGGACATCGAGCCCCACTGGTTCGAGCCCCACTGGTCGCGCGCCCCCTGCCCCCGGTTGCCCCCGGTGGCGAAAACTCTGCGCCCGTGCGAGCCAATATCTATGGCCGCGGTGAGAGAAATCAGCGTGAGGCGCGCTGAGGGTTTCTTGCGCGAGAGGCCGAGTGGAATTACTCACCACCCAGCGCCGACCGTACCGTGCTACTGTCGTTACCAGTTGCAGTTGTGGTTCCCAAAACTTCAAGTGCCCTCACCGTGTTTTCCGTACCGGTGGGAGCGCTTTTTGTGTTTCCGGTCTTTTTCCGGCGGGGTGATCATCGCGGCGACATGGAGTCCGCAAGGTGTGGGCTCCAGGAACTGCCCCGAAGGAGAAATTGACATGGCTGCTGGCACCGTGAAGTGGTTCAACTCGGAAAAGGGCTTCGGCTTCATCGAGCAGGACGGCGGCGGCCCCGACGTCTTCGCCCACTACTCGAACATCGCCACCCAGGGCTTCCGTGAGCTCCTCGAAGGCCAGAAGGTGACCTTCGACATCGCGCAGGGCCAGAAGGGCCCGACGGCCGAGAACATCGTTCCCGCCTAAGGCTGGCGCATCATCGCAGCTGGGGCCCGCACCTTGGGGTGCGGGCCCCAGCTCGTTGCTTTTCCCGGCGTACCGGACGCACCTCCCGGCCAGGAATCAGAAAACAGGAATACGGAAGCAATCCGTCTGTTTCACTGTCTTGGCTTGCGTTTCTTCGGTTCGCTCGCTCGGCCGCGCCACGCGGCCGGACGCAACGGTGCCTCGGTCGCTCATTGCCGGCCGGGCCCGCTCTCAAATTTCATCCGGCTCGTTCTCGCAATTCTCCGCGCTGTGCACTCGCTGCGGGTTTTCCTTGATACGCGCCGCATCGAGGAAGGTTTCCCCAAATGAAGCGCACACGCGGAAATGATCGCTACAGCCGTACTCGTGCCGGTGGCTCCGGCTCCGGTGGTTCCGGCGCAGGCAGGGGCGGCGGCCGTTTCGGCTCCCCGTCCTCCGGCCGCTCCGGCGCCCCGCGCCGTTCCGGCGGCAACGGACGCCGGCCGGCCGCTCCCCAGGGCGAGTTCGCGCTGCCGGTGACCGTCACCCCCGCGCTGCCCGCCGTCGAGGCGTTCGCCGATCTCGACATGCCGGCGCAGCTGCTGGCCGAGCTCGGCGCGCAGGGCGTGACCACGCCGTTCCCGATCCAGGCGGCGACCCTGCCGAACTCCCTCGCGGGCCGGGACGTACTCGGCCGTGGCCGCACCGGCTCCGGCAAGACCCTCGCCTTCGGCCTCGCGATGCTGGCCCGCACGGCCGGTCAGCGCGCCGAGCCGCGCCGCCCGCTGGCCCTCGTACTCGTGCCCACGCGCGAGCTGGCGCAGCAGGTCACCGACGCGCTCACGCCGTACGCCCGCGCCCTGAAGCTGCGGCTGACCACGGTCGTCGGCGGGATGTCGATCGGCCGGCAGGCCGGTGCGCTCCGCGGCGGTGCCGAGGTCGTCGTCGCGACGCCGGGCCGCCTCAAGGACCTCATCGACCGCGGCGACTGCCAGCTCAACCAGGTCGGCATCACCGTCCTCGACGAGGCCGACCAGATGGCCGACATGGGCTTCATGCCGCAGGTCACCGCGCTGCTCGACCAGGTGCGTCCCGAGGGCCAGCGGATGCTGTTCTCGGCCACGCTGGACCGCAACGTCGACCGGCTGGTCCGCAACTACCTGACCGACCCGGTGGTCCACTCCGTCGACCCGTCCGCGGGCGCGGTGACCACGATGGATCACCACGTGCTCCACGTGCACGGTACGGACAAGCACCAGCTGACCACCGAGATCGCGGCGCGCGACGGCCGGGTGATCATGTTCCTGGACACCAAGCACGCCGTCGACAAGCTGACCCAGCACCTGCTGAACAGCGGCGTACGCGCCGCCGCCCTGCACGGTGGCAAGTCCCAGCCGCAGCGCACCCGCACGCTGGCCCAGTTCAAGACCGGTGATGTGACGGCGTTGGTGGCCACCAACGTCGCGGCGCGCGGAATCCACGTCGACAACCTCGACCTGGTCGTGAACGTCGACCCGCCGCAGGACCACAAGGACTACCTGCACCGAGGCGGCCGCACGGCCCGCGCCGGTGAGTCGGGCAGCGTCGTCACCCTGGTGACGTCCAACCAGCGCCGCGACATGAGCCGTCTGATGGCCACGGCGGGCATCACCCCGCAGATCACCCAGGTCCGCTCCGGTGACGAGGAGCTGACCCGCATCACGGGCGCGCAGGCGCCTTCGGGTGTCCCGGTCACCATCCCGAGGCCGGCGACCGCGGAGCGCTCCCGGAGCGGCAGCCCCTCCTCGTCCCGGGGCCGTCGCAACCGCAGCGCCCAGAACCGGCGCACCGACCGCACGCGGCGCGGCCCGGGCCAGCGGCAGTCCGCCCCCGCCTCGGGGGCCGGCTCACGCTGAGCGCCCCTCTCCCTGTCAGCCGGCCCCTCTCCCCCTGTCTGTGAGGCATCATGCGCTGCATCATCGCTCGTTTCCCGTTCGACCTGACCAAGGAAGGGGTGCTGGCCGCCATGAAGGGCATCAAGCCGGAGCCCCTCACGGGTGGTGACTCGGTGGTGATCGGCCGCCGCCAGTACCCCGTCAAGCAGGTGGGTGCGGTCGTCACGCGGCAGGACCGCCGCGACTTCACCGCCGGCGAGGTCACCCGGGCCATGGCGCGGCTCGGCTTCACGTGCCACACCGCCGCCGATGCCGCACCCGCGGAGCCGCTGTCCCCGCTGGAGGCCGCGTCGGCAATGCTCGGACACCCCGCTCCCGAGTAGCGGGAACGGCACCAGTACAGCGAGGAGGGCCCTGCCGGCACACACCGGCAGGGCCCTCCTCACGTACGTCTCAGGAACGCGTACATCCCAGGGACGTGTACGCCCAGGGACGCGTACGTCTCAGTGGTCGGAGTAGCTGAAGTCGCCGACGGTCCACGCGCTCACATCCTGGATCGCGACGCGGTACATCCCGCCCGTCTCGGGGATTCCGATGCTGCCCTGCAGGATGCGGGCGACATGGAAGTGCAGGTGGGTGGGGGCTTCGGCGCGGTCGGGCCGGTTCCGGATCCGGTCGGTGGTGAAGATGCCGGAGAACGGCGCGAGGCGCGCCGAGTCCGACAGGACCTCCGACACCCGCTGCCGCCACACGGCTTCGGGGGCCAGCCGGCCGGTGATGACGGCGCTGCTGGTGACAACGGTCAGGGGCATCTGATTGCTTTGCTCGGACTCCACCATGGCGGCGATGTCGACGAGCAGCGCGTCAGGGTTCGACATGAGAGCCGATTCTATTCAGCGGCGCGCCGCGGCGGCTCCGCCTGCCCGCCGAACGTGCCGAAATCTCTCCTCGCCGGAGTAGACATTGAACAGTCGCACGGTGAAGGCTTCTCGCGCAGCCGGCGGCCCCGCGAGCGCCGGCAGTCGGACAGATGGTGTTGAATTTCCCGCGGGGCCCTGCTGCCGCACGGCACCAAGGCCCCGCGACGGTCTGGCTCAACGAGGTGAAATGACAGCAGATAACCCGCTCAGTGGTCGGCTGGACGACGACGACTACCCCGCGTACACCATGGGACGGGCCGCCGAGATGCTCGGCACCACTCCCGGGTTCCTCCGTGCCATCGGCGAGGCCGGGCTGATCACGCCGCTGCGCTCGGAGGGCGGACACCGCCGGTACTCCCGCTACCAGCTGCGGATCGCCGCCCGCGCCCGCGAGATCGTGGACCAGGGCACCCCGGTCGAGGCCGCGTGCCGCATCGTCATCCTCGAGGACCAGCTCGAAGAGGCCCAGCGGATAAACGCCGAGTACCGGCGCGCCGAAGGCAAGCCGGACGACGACGCGCACTGAGCGGGCCGCGCCCGGTCGTTATTCGGCCCAGCGCAGGCAGACGGCCGCGACCCAGCGGCCGCCGAAGGGCTTGCTCAGTTTCGCCCAGCGGTTGTCGCCGCCGCATTCCTTGTACTTGCCGCCGTTCCTGATCTCGTTGACGCAGACGGAGACGCCCTTACTGATGTTGCCCACCTCCTTGTAGGACGTGCCGGGGCCCTTACGGGCCGTCAGCTTGATCTTCGTCGTGTGCCGGTAACACTTCGCCGCGGCCTTGGCTTCGGCCTTCGTCCCGGTCTGCGTTCGGGCCTTCATCGCGGTCTGCGTTTCGGTCTGCGTTTCGGTCTGCGTCCCGGTCCGCGCGGAAGCAGCAGCGGTCCCACTGGCCGTACTCATCACAACAGCGCTGCTCAGCACCGCGGAACAGACGGCGGCGGTGGTCCGGTACCTCATACGCTCTCTCCCGTTGACGTATTCCTGTGGGGTGTGGGGCGATTCCACCGTGACACCCGTTGCCGGACCCTGTAAATGGTGCTGTGCAGACGGCAGTTGCGTCCGTTCGCGCCACTCCGGCCGGGCATGAGCGGCCATCCGGCGGTCGAGTATGGGCCGTGCGTCGAAGGGGTATCAGAGCACGGTCAGCGCCCTTCAAGGGGGGATCAAGAATGACCACACCGCCTCAAGCGTGTGTCGTACTCGATATTCCGGACGGATTACGGCTGAACCTCCTGGGTCTCGTCGTCGAAATCGGCCGGGTGCGGATAATCGCTGACCGGGCGGGCCTGCTCGGCAACCTCATTGCGTCTCTGACCTGCGGCGGCGCCGCGGCCAGGAGCCTCGAGGCGATGGCGCAGATGCTGCGCTCTCAGGAGCAGCCCGAAGAATCCGGCCAACGAACATAAGAACGGAACCACCGCTGCCTCGCCCCGCGCACGCCCGGGGCGAGGCAGCGCCGCATCCCGCGGGCTCCGGCAAATACCTTGCCGGACGGCGTAATCACCGCCCATTCGGACAACATGCCACTCGGTGCGGATTCCGAATCCGGGAATTCCGGCGCGGACGGCCACCGCCCGGCCCGGGCGGTGAGCGCCCCGGAGCGTGGGTAGCCGGGCGGCATGGGTGGAATTGCCGTCGGGGTGTGCGGATGGACGGATCCGGCGCTGGTGCGCAGCGGGTGGTATCCGTCGGGGAGCCGGGACGCGGAGGGAAGGCTGCGGTATTACGCCGAGCGGTTTCCTGTGGTGGAGGCGGACGCGACGTACTACGCGCTGCCCAGCGCGCGGAACAGCGAACTGTGGGCCGCACGCACGCCGCCCGGCTTCCGCTTCGACGTCAAGGCGTTCTCGCTCCTCACCGGGCACCCCACCCGGGCGGCGGCGCTCCCTGCCGACCTGCGTCCGGCATTCGCCCGCGGCCCCCGCAATCCGCGAGACGCCGACCCGGCGCTGCTCGACGAGATATGGGGGCGTTTCAGCGGAGCGCTCGAACCTCTGCGGAGCGCAGGCCGACTCGGCGCGCTGCTGTTCCAGTTCCCGCCGTGGCTCGCGCCGGGCGCGCGGGCCGAGGAGTTCATCGGCCGGTGCGCGGAGCGTACGGACGGCTGGCCCGTCGCCGTCGAGTTCCGCCACCCCGCCTGGTGGCAACGGGAGACGGCCGACCGGACCGAGGCGCTGCTCTCGGGCCTGGGCATGGCGGCCGTGGCCGTGGACATGACGCAGACACTGCCGGCCTCCGTACCGCCCGTCACCCCGGTGACCTCGCCCGACACCGCGGTGGTCCGCTTCCACGGCCGGAGCACCGCATGGGGCACGGGCAGCAAGGAGGACCGCTACCGGCACGCCTACTCGACGGCCGAACTGACCGAATGGCTACCGCGCATACGCTCCCTGGCCGACCGGGCCGACACCGTCCACGTCCTCTTCAACAACTGCTGCGGGGATGCGGCGGTACGGGCGGCCGAGACGATGCAGGAACTGCTGTCCGAGGCGGTGCGCTGAGGATCCGGCGGGTGGGGCCCTGTTCCACGACGTGGCCGGTGTCCAGGACGGCGGTGTGGGTGGCCACGGATGCTGTTTCGCGGTCGTGGGTGATCAGGACGAGGGCCAGGTCGGGGCGGGTGTGGAGGAGGTCGGTGAGGAGGGTGAGGAGGGCTCGGCGGGTGACGGTGTCCAGGCCCGAGGTGATTTCGTCGCAGATCAGGACGCGGGGGTGGGCCAGGAGGGCGCGGGCCAGGGC
>NZ_NHSG01000042.1:0-6561 GCF_020024005.1 Streptomyces purpurogeneiscleroticus | reverse complement strand
GGGGAGTGGGGTCGGTGCTGCTGAGGGGAGTCTCGAGCAACTGCGGGAGGATTTGCTGGAGTTCCTGCGAGGGGTGACGGGGCCGGCCGTGTGTGTGGGGTTCTCGTTGGGCGGCGCGGTGGTGCTGGCTGCTGCGGCGGCCGCGCCCGGGCTGGTTACGGGGGCTGTGGTGTTCGGTACGTCCACGGTGGTGGGGAAGGCCGCGGTGGAGTTCTACGAGGAGCGGATCCGGCTGGTGCGGGACGGTGACCGGCAGCAGCTGGCGGAGGTGATGCGCGCGGACACGGTGGCCGCGTTGCATCGTACGGACGGGGACGGGGACGTCGATGTGGACGCGGTGACGGCACGGCGGATGGCGGCCGTCGGGGACGGGGCCGGGTATGCCAACGCGGCCGCCGCGATGGCCGGGCTGCGGGAGCGCCCGCTCACTCCGGCGCTCGCCGACATCACGTGTCCCGTTGTGGTCGTCGGGGCCGCGGAGGACGCCTTCTGTCCGCGCAAGGCCGCCGAGATCATGCTCGATGGGCTGCGGGGCGCGGAGTGCGAGGTGCGGTACGAGGAGATTCCGGCGGCGGGGCATCTGATGAATGTCGAGCGGCCGGAGGAGGTCACGGCCCGGCTGGTGGCGGCGCTGGAGCGGATGGGGACCGGTACCGGGTGACGGTCGCGCACCGGCTCCGGGTGCCGGTGAGGCGCCCGGAGCCGGTACGGAAGGCCACTGAAGCCGTGTGACCTGCGAGATCTACTGGATCTCGTAGATCTTTTGGACCGACGAGATCCAGTAGATCTACGAGATGTTCGGCAGGTCGCCCTTCGTCGTCCCCATGTCGATCACCGAGAAGCCCGCCCCCTGCTGGTCCGAGACGGCGGCGAAACGGCCGAAGGGGCTGTCGTGCGGGCCGAAGTGGACCTGGCCGCCGAGCTTGGTGATCTTTGCGATGGCCTCGTCGCAGTCGTCGACGGCGAAGTACGGGTTGATGTGCGAGGGCAGCCCGGCCGGGAAGTCCTCGGTCATCTTCATCCGGCCGAGGGTGGTGTCCTCGCCCAGCTGGTAGAGCTTGAAGTCGATGGCCTCGTCCTGCATCTTCTTCGTGGCGTACGAGAAGAGCGCGGGGAAGAACGCGTCCGCCTGCTCGGCCTCGCGGGTGGTGATCTCGGCCCAGCAGTACGAGCCGGGCTCGCCCTGCTTCTCGAAGCCCTGGTGGGTGCCGGGCTGCCAGAGGGCGAAGGTGACGCCGGCGGGGTCGGTGGCGACCGTCATGTGCCCGAAGTCTCCGACGGCCATGGGATCGATGACGATCCGGCCGCCGAGGTCACGGATCTTGTTCGAGGTGGCCTGGAGGTCGGCCGAGGCGAAGTACAGGCACCAGGCGGTCGGCCAGTCCTGGCCGGGCATCTTGGGCGCGAGGCCCGCGACCGCCTTTCCGTCGGAGAACGCCTGGGTGTAGTTGCCGTACTCCGCCGAGCTCTCGCCGAAGGTCCAGCCCAGCACTTCGCCGTAGAAGGTCTTCGCTGCCTCCAGGTCGGGGAACGAAGCGTCGATCCAGATGGGTGTGCCCTCAGGTTTAACGGCCATGGCCTGCCTTCCTCCGTTTTCCGTTATGAGGTGCTTCTGCGTGCCTCTGTGAGCCTCTGGGGAGGTCTTGTCCGGCTTGCCACGGTATCCAGTGATCTTGTGTCCGTCCGGGGAAATATTCGAACGTATGGTCAATTCTCGAATTCACTCAGGAGGAGCACTCAGGGGATCACTCGGGAGAAAGCTCAGGAGGGCGTGCCTAGCCCAGTTCCAGGCTCGTCACTCCGAAGATGGTCGCCGTGGCCAGGGGCCGGACGGGGCCGGTGTACATGCGGGCCGTGGCGAAGGACGGGGTGAGGCCGAGGGAGGTGGCCAGCGCGGTGGCTTCCGGGTTGGACTCGGGGACGTCGACGGCGAAGGGTGCGCCGTCCAGGTCGGCGGTGAGCCCGTCGAGCAGGGCCCGGGCGTCGTCGGCGGTGTCGGCGAAGAGCGGCCCGACGCGGTGCGCGTCGCGGCCGGGGCGGATCACGCCGTAACCGGTCACCCGCCCGTCGACGACGCGAGCGAGCGCCCGATGGCCGTCTGCGGTGAGCCAGTTGCGCAGGAAGTGCGGGCGGTCGGCGGGGTATCGGGCGTTGTCGTACGCGAGGATCGCGTCCAGTCCGGCGGCCTCGGCCGGGGCGACGTGCGTGGGGGCCGGGCGGCCGGTCGGTCCGGAGCCGCCGTACCGGCTGGTGCGGTAGGCGAGTTCGAAGCCGGAGCGGCGGTAGTTGTCCTGCTGGGCCGGTACGCCGTCCAGGCCGACGGTGCGTTCGCCGGCGTGCGCGAGCGCGGTCTTCCAGGTGGTGAGGCCGTGGCCGCGGCCGCGCTGGTCCGGGCGTACGAGGTAGAAGCCCAGGAAGGCGTAGTCCGGGCTGTAGTTGACGACGGAGATGGCGGAGACCGGTTCGCCGTCGATCCGGCCGAGGAAGAAGCCGTCGGGGTCCTGGGTGAAGAAGCAGGCGGCGTCGGCCAGGCCCGGGTTCCAGCCCTCGGCCGCTGCCCACTCGCTCACGAGCTTCCAGTCCTCCGGCGTGGCTCGCGTGACGACGAGCTGATCAGGGGCCTGACGGGGCATTGTGCATGTCCTTTCCGGCGGAGAACGGGCCGCGCGGCGGCCCACGGTCCGGGCCATCCTTCCCGATTCGTAGGTGCGTATCCAGCACGGGAGGTGGCCGCGCCCCTGCGCGAAAGAACGGTCAAGTAGGGGAACGAGTAAGGAAAAGAAAGGGAAAGAGGGAGTCAAGTGCCTGGATTGGAGGGATTGCGATGTGCGGCGGGGCGGGGGTGAGCGCTAGCATGGGAATTGGTTGTCTGGGGCAACCAAATTCCCGGGGCGGGGGAACGCTTGTGCCGGGTGCGGCGCCCTGCGCCGGACCGGCCCTGGGCACCCACCGACCGATGGAGTACCACCACCGGGGCGCGGGGACGAGCGCGCCGGTGTCAGGAGGACATTCATGCCTGCCGAGGCAGCCGCATCCCAGACCACCCCCACAACTCCCCATGATAATGCGGGACGTTCGAGCGACACGGTGGTTCCTGCCGCCGACGCCGCCGACGCCATCAACGCCGCCGATGCCACCGCGCCGGAGGCCGAGTTCCGTACCTACGTCGAGGACATCCTCGACGCGCTGGCGGCCGACCCGGACCGTGAGCTCCTGGTGCACGGCGACCGGCGGCTGACCGCCGGTGATTTCCACGACCTGGTGCACCGCACCGCGCACGCCATGTCCGCGCAGGGCATCGAGCGCGGCACCACCGTCACGCTGCTCAGCGGCAACCTCCCCGAGGCCATCGCGGCCCGCTACGCCGCCAACCTGGTCGGCTGCCGGGTCAACCACCTGTACAACAAGCTCTCTGCCGACGTGCAGGCCAACATCGTCCGCGACGTGGAGACCCGGGCGCTGATCGTCGACCCGCGGCTTGCCGACCGCGCCGCCGAGCTGATCGAGCGCGCGCCCGTGCCCACCGTCCTCACCCTCGGCGAGGCCAAGCGCGAGATAGGCCGGGACGTGCTGGCGCTCGGCGCCGAGCAGCCCGCCGAGCCGTTCGCGAGCCGGGCGCTGCCGGACGACATCTGCACCATCCGGCACACCGGCGGCACCACGGGCCACCCCAAGGGCATCGTCACCACCTTCGAGCAGTTCAACCGGATGCGCGGAATGATGCACGCCGCGCAGGAGACCGAGTACACGCCGAAGCAGCTCGTGTGCACCACCATCGCGCACGCTGCCGGGATGCTGGCCGACGTCATGTTCCTGAGCGGCGGAACGGTCGTACTACACGACGACTTCGACCCGGCCGAGGCGCTCGCCACCATCGAGCGGGAGGGCATCACGCACCTCTTCCTGCTCCCGCCGCTGGTCTACCGGCTGATGGACCACCCGGACTCCGAGCGCCGGGACCTGTCCAGCCTGCGCGCCCTGACTTACGGCGGCTGCCAGTCCTCGCCCGCCCGCATCGCGGACGCGGTCCGCCGCTTCGGCAAGGTGCTCGTGCAGTTCTACGGGCAGAACGAGGCCGGCGGCATCAGCGTGCTGCCCGCCGAGGAGCACGACCCGGAGAACGTGGAGCGGCTGCGCTCGGCCGGCCGGATCCTGCCGGGCGTCGAGGTGGCCATCCGCGACACCGACGGCAACGACCTGCCCGCCGGTGAGCTGGGCGAGATCTGCGTCCGCTCCGCCGGCACGATGACCGGGTACTGGAAGCAGCCGGAGCTGACCGCCGAGGTACTGCGGGACGGCTGGCTGCACACCGGTGACGTGGGCTTCGTGGACGAGGAGAACTACATCACCGTCGTCGACCGGATCAAGGACATGATCGTGGTCGTCGGCGGCCATGTGTACACCACCGAGCTGGAGGACCTGCTCAACTCGCACCCCAAGGTGCTGCAGAGCGCGGTCTTCGGCGTCCGGGACGCGGACAACATGGAGCAGGTGCACGCCGCGGTCGTGGCGGCGCCGGGCAGTGGCGCCGAGGCCGAGGAGCTGCGCGCTGCGGTACGCGAGGCGCGCGGCGCGATGTACGAGCCGGCCGCGATCACCTTCGTCGACGCGCTGCCGCTGACCGACGCGGGCAAGCCGGACAAGAAGCTGCTCCGGCAGCAGGCGGAGGAGGCGCAGGCCGCCTAGCGGACGGCGCGGGCGGGTGCCGAGGCGCCCGCCCGCGCGGTTCTTACGCGTCCGGGTACACCGCCACCTGTACCGCCCGTGGCCCGTGCATGCCCTGGATCATCGCCGACTCGATGTCGCCGGAGCGGCTGGGCCCGGTGATCAGCTGCATGCCGGACGGCATGGGGTCGAGGCGGCCGAGCGCCGCGATCAGGTCGGCGTAGTCCGCGTACAGCCGCGAGAGCGGCACCACCGCGAGGTGCGTGCCGGGCAGCACGGCCGTGCCGCGCGGGCGGCCGGGCGCGGGGCCGAGCGCGACGGTCCCGGTGTCCGCGGCGGCACCGAGTACACCGGTGATACCGACCTCGGCGCCCCACGGGTCCGCCGGGCGCGGTCCGGTCACCTCCAGGCCCTTCAGATCCGGGTGGTCGTCTACGAGTACGGGGCGGTCGCCCGCCCAGCGCCGGATCAGCGACAGCGCCTCATCGTGCGAGGCGGCGAGCTCGGCCAGGCCGCCCGCCGCCGCCAGCCGCTCCCGGAAGAGCTCCGCCAACTCCCGCTTCATGCCTGCCTCCTGTCGCGGGCCCGGTTCTCCTCGCGGCGCCGGAACCAGCTGCGGAAGGCGCCTGCCTCGCGCAGCGCGGGCAGGGCGCGGCCGTGCGCCCAGCCGCGTCCGGGGCCGGGCAGCCGGGCCAGCAGCCGCTCGGGGAGCAGCCGGCCCACCAGCCGGGCCGCGGCCAGCGTGGCGCGGAAGCCGGTCTCCGTACGCCACGCCAGCGACCAGGCACGCCAGCCGGCCCGGGCCGTCCGGGCATCGGGCCGCGTGCGTTCGTGCTCGGCGCGGAGGTTCACCAGCAGGTCGGGGATCGGGATCTTGACCGGGCAGGCGTCGTAGCAGGCACCGCAGAGCGAGGAGAGGAACGGCAGGTCGGAGTCGCGGCCGGGCTCGTCGATCAGGGGGCTGAGGACGGCGCCGATCGGGCCGCCGTACACCGCGCTGTACGGGTGGCCGCCGCCCACCGTCCGGTACACCGGGCAGGCGATCTGGCAGTTGCCGCAGCGGATGCAGGCGAGTACTTCTTCCTGCGGTGTGCCGAGCGCCTTCGTGCGGCCGTTGTCGAGGATGACCAGGTGCAGCTGCTCCGGGCCGTCGGTCTCGCCCTCCCGGCGCGGCCCGTTGACGAGCGTCTGGTAGACGGAGACGCGTTGTTTTGTGGCGGCGTCGCACAGCAGTGGGACGAGGACCCCGAGGTCGGCGAAGCGCGGGATCACCTTCTCCACGGTCATCACGGCGACGTGGATGCGCGGCTGGGAGGTCACCATGTCGGCGTTGCCCTCGTTGGTGACGATGGCGAGGGTGCCGGTGTCGGCGGCCGCGAAGTTGACGCCGCTGATGCCCATGCCGGCGGCCTTGAAGTCGGCGCGCAGCCGGGTACGTGCGAAGGCCGCCAGGTCGTCCGGCTCTCCTGACACTGTGTCACCGGCCAGCTGTCCGAAGAGATCCGCCACGTCCTGCCGGGACTTGTGCAGCGCGGGCCCGACGATGTGGCTGGGCCGCTCATCGGCCAGCTGGACGATGTACTCGCCCAGGTCCGTCTCGACCACCTCGATGCCGTGCGCGGTGAGATGGGAGTTGAGATGGATCTCCTCGGTGGCCATCGACTTGGACTTCACGGCGAGGCGTACGCCGTTCTCGCGGGCGATCCGCTCGATGACGGCGCGCGCGTCGGCGGGGGTGGCGGCCCGGTGCACCACACCGCCGTTGCGCTCGACGTTCCCGGTCAGCTGTTGGAGGTACTTCTCCAGGTCGGGCAGGGTCTCGCGGCGGATGGCCGCGCCGCGTTCGCGCAGCTCGGCCACCTCGGGGGACCAGGTGCCGACGTGCCGTTGGTCGTT
>NZ_NHSG01000041.1:0-6576 GCF_020024005.1 Streptomyces purpurogeneiscleroticus | reverse complement strand
GACGACGGTCATGTCCGGGTAGTAGTCCAGCAGGACCTGGCGGCAGCGGCCGCAGGGCGGGATGATGCCGCGGCCCTCGTCGGCGACCGCCACGATCTGGCGCAGGTCGTACGCGCCCTGTGCGGCCGCGGCCCCCATGACGACCAGCTCGGCGCAGGGGCCGCCGGTGAAGTGGTACACGTTCAGGCCGGTGACGATGCGGCCGTCGGCGGTGCGGGCGGCCGCCGCCACGGTGTGGTCGTCACCGCGCGCGTAGGCCGCGACGGCCTCCTCCGCGGCGCGTACCAGGGCGTGATCGACCAGTACGCCGTTGTCGACCGGTACGTCGCTGCCGGCCGGTACGCCGTCATCGGTGGTCATGGGGTCGCCTCTCGTACGGGAAGGGCCGTACGGACGCTATCCGTCCGTACGGCCCTTCCGCGACGTCATTCCCCCGTGCGGGGCTGCCGGGCTACAACACCAGCGACAGCAGCAGCACGACGATGATCGAGACGACGGAGATGACCGTCTCCATCAGGGACCAGGTCTTGATCGTCTGGCCGACGTTCATCCCGAAGTACTCCTTCACCAGCCAGAAGCCCGCGTCGTTGACGTGGCTGAAGAAGAGCGAGCCGGCGCCGACGGCGAGGACCATGAGCGCCGCGTGGGCGGGGCTCATGTCGGCGGCCAGCGGGGCGACGAGGCCCGCAGCGGAGACCGTGGCGACGGTGGCGGAGCCGGTCGCGAGGCGGATGGCGACCGCGATCAGCCAGGCCAGCAGCAGCGCCGGCAGGCCCCAGTCCTTGGACATGTCCAGGATCATGTCGCCGACGCCGACGTCGACCAGGGTCTGCTTGAAGCCGCCGCCCGCGCCGACGATCAGCAGGATGCCGGCGATCGGGGCGAGGGACTTCTCCACGGTCGTGGAGAGCCGGCCGGCGCCGAAGCCCGCGGCCCTGCCCAGGGTGAACATGCCGACCAGTACCGCGACCAGCAGGGCGACCAGCGGCGAACCGATGACGTCGAAGACGCGCTGCACGTGCTGCTCGGGGTCGTCGACGACGATGTCGACCAGGGCCTTGGCGAGCATCAGGATGACCGGCAGCAGGACGGTGGAGAGCGTCGCGGCGAAGCTGGGGCGCTTCTCCAGGTCCTCGGAAGGACGCTGCGGGATCATCTTCTCGGGCGGCTCGATGTCCACCCAGCGGGAGGCGAAGCGGGCGAAGACCGGGCCGGCCAGGATCGCGGTCGGGATCGCGACGAGCACGCCGAGGCCGAGGGTGATGCCCAGGTTGGCCTTGATCGCGTCGATGGCGACGAGCGGGCCGGGGTGCGGCGGGACCAGACCGTGCATGACGGAGAGGCCGGCCAGGGCCGGGATGCCGATCCGCATGAGGGAGAAATTGCCGCGCTTGGCGACCAGCAGCACGACCGGGATCAGCAGGACGATGCCGACCTCGAAGAAGAGCGGCAGGCCGACGATCGCGGCGATCAGCACCATCGCCCAGGGCATCATCCGCCGGCTGGACTTGGCGAGGATGGTGTCGACGATCTGGTCGGCGCCGCCGGAGTCGGCGAGCAGCTTGCCGAGGATCGCGCCGAGCGCGATCAGTACACCCACGCCCGCGACGGTCGAGCCCAGGCCGTTGGTGAAGCTGGTGATGGCCTTGTCCAGCGGCGCGCCCGCCGCCGCACCGAGCACCAGCGAGCCGATGGTCAGTGACAGGAAGGCGTGCAGCTTGAATCTGGTGATGAGAAGGACGATGACGGCGATGCCGATGAGCACGGAGATGCCCAGCTGCGCGTTGCCGGCCGAGGTGATCGGCTCGACCGCGTCCGCTGCCATCATCTCGACGCTGAGATGGGTCACGGCTTTTCCTTCGGTTGGAGCCCGGTCTCACGATCGGAGCTCATGGGTACGGCTCGGCACCGGACCCCGGGGGAAGGGGCCGGTTCAGAGCTGGGGGATGCGGCTCCTGATCAGAGCTCGGTGGTGGCCGGGGAAGCGCCCTCGTCGAGCTGCCGCAGCGCGGCGACGGCCCGCTCGGTGATCTCTTCGGGGGTCCCGGAGACGTCCACCGCCACGCCCCGCTCGTCCTCGCCGAGCGGCTGCAGGGTGGCGAACTGGGAGTCGAGGAGCGCGGTGGGCATGAAGTGGCCCTTGCGCTCGGCCATGCGGCCCGCGATCAGCTCGCGGGATCCGGTGAGGTGCAGGAAGACGATGCCGGGGGCCTCGGCCCGCAGCCGGTCGCGGTAGGCCCGCTTGAGCGCGGAGCTGCTGACCACACCGCCCTTGCCCGACCGGCCGTGCGCCCAGGCGCCGATGGCGTCGAGCCAGGGCCAGCGGTCGGCGTCGTCGAGCGGGGTGCCGGCGGACATCTTGGCGATGTTGGCCGGGGGGTGGAAGTCGTCTCCCTCGGCGTACGGGACATCCAGCGCATCAGCGACGAGCGGTCCGATCGTCGTCTTGCCGGTGCCGGCGACTCCCATCACGACGATGACATGGGGGGTGCTCATCGCGGTCTACCTCGCTCGTTCGTCCTCATTGACTTGGCGGTCGAGCCACCTGAGTGGCTCGAATGCATCGCCCCACTGAAACCCATTAGGTACGACGTATTCAAGAGTCTGTGACACAAACGTCATACTTATTATTCCCGCGAGCCGGGAACGTAGGCTTATCCCATGGAGAACACGGGGCAGGGGCTGCATGCCAGAGTGCTGGAGTCCCTCGGGCCGGAGATCACCGCGGGCGAGCACTGTCCGGGCACGGTGCTCCGCACCGATGAGCTGGCCCAGCGCTTCGACGTCTCCCGCACGGTCATCCGCGAGGCGGTCCGGGTCCTGGAGTCCATGCACCTGGTCGAATCCCGGCGCCGGGTGGGCGTGACCGTACGCCCCACCGAGGAGTGGAACGTCTTCGATCCGCGGGTCATCCGCTGGCGGCTGGCCGGCGCCGACCGGCCCCGCCAGCTGCGCTCGCTCACCGTGCTGCGCTGCGCCATCGAGCCGGCCGCGGCGGGCCTGGCCGCCCGGCACGCCACGCCCGACCAGTGCGCGGCGCTCACCGAGCACGCCATGGGCATGGTCGCCACGTCACGCGGCCAGCAGCTGGAGGCGTACCTCGTCCATGACACGGCCTTCCACAAGACCCTGCTCACGGCCTCGGGCAATGAGATGTTCGCCCGGCTCAACGACGTCGTGGCGGCGATCCTGACCGGCCGCACCCACCACCACGTGATGTTCACCGACCCGGACCCGGCGGCGGTCACCCTGCACGTCCAGGTCGCGGAGGCGGTACGCACGGGCGACGCGGCCCGCGCGGAGGAACTGACCCGTGAGATCACCGTCGGCGCGATGGCCGAGCTGGACATCCTCGCGCCGTAACGGGCAAAAGGGCGCGCGGCCTCAGAACAGCGGCTGCTGCCCCGGGAACGGCGGCTCCTCCGGGTCGAACAGCTTCTCCGCCGGCGCCATCATGGGCGCCATCCGCCGCGAGCCGGGACACGAGATCAGTTCGAGCCCCGTACGCCGCCCGGGCGGATCGTGCCGGGCGAACCGCCCGCCGACCACGGCGATCTCTCTGGTGCAGACGGGGCAGGTGCGGCGGGGTGACGACATAGGAACAGTTTGACGCAGGGCGCGGGCAGTGCCCGCGCCCACCCGCTCAGAACGCGTCCGTCGGGACGTAAGCGCCCCAGACCTCGCGCAGCGTGTTGCAGACCTCGCCGACCGTCGCCTTGGCCTTCAGCGCGTCCTTCATCGGGTACAGGACGTTGTCCGTGCCCTCGGCGGCCTTCTTCAGGTCGGCCAGCGCCGCGTCCACCGCGGCCTGGTCCCGCTCGGCGCGCAGCTTCTTCAGCCGCTCGGCCTGCTGCGCCTCGATGGCCGGGTCGACGCGGAGCGGCTCGTACGGCTCCTCCTCGTCGAGCTGGTAGCGGTTGACGCCGACCACGACGCGCTCGCCCGAGTCGGTCTCCTGGGCGATGCGGTACGCGCTGCGCTCGATCTCGTTCTTCTGGAAGCCGTGCTCGATGGCGGACACGGCGCCGCCCAGCTCCTCGACCTTGCCCATCAGTTCGACGGCCGCGGCCTCGACGTCATCGGTCATCTTCTCGACGACGTAGGACCCGGCGAACGGGTCGACGGTGGCCGTCACGTCCGTCTCGTACGCCAGCACCTGCTGCGTACGGAGCGCCAGCCGCGCGGACTTGTCGGTCGGCAGCGCGATGGCCTCGTCGAAGGAGTTGGTGTGCAGCGACTGCGTGCCGCCGAGGACCGCACCGAGGCCCTGGATGGCGACGCGGACGAGGTTCACCTCGGGCTGCTGGGCCGTCAGCTGCACGCCCGCGGTCTGCGTGTGGAAGCGCAGCATCAGCGACTTGGGGTTCTTCGCGCCGAACTCCTCCTTCATCACCCGGGCCCAGATCCGGCGCGCGGCACGGAACTTGGCGACCTCTTCGAGGATGGTGGTGCGGGCGACGAAGAAGAACGAGAGGCGGGGCGCGAAGTCGTCGACGTCCATGCCGGCCGCGACGGCGGTCCGTACGTACTCGATGCCGTCCGCGAGGGTGAAGGCGATCTCCTGCGCGGGCGAGGCACCGGCCTCGGCCATGTGGTAGCCGGAGATCGAGATGGTGTTCCACTTCGGGATCTCGGCCTTGCAGTACTTGAAGATGTCGGCGATCAGCCGCAGCGAGGGCTTGGGCGGGAAGATGTACGTGCCGCGGGCGATGTACTCCTTCAGCACGTCGTTCTGGATGGTGCCGGTGAGCTTGGCGGGGTCCACGCCCTGCTCCTCACCGACGAGTTGGTACAGGAGCAGCAGCAGGGCACCGGGCGCGTTGATGGTCATCGAGGTGGAGACCTTGTCCAGCGGGATGCCGCCGAACAGCACCCGCATGTCCTCGATGGAGTCGATCGCCACGCCGACCTTGCCGACCTCACCGCTGGCGATCGGCGCGTCGGAGTCGTGACCCATCTGGGTCGGCAGGTCGAAGGCGACGGACAGGCCCATCGTGCCGTTCGCGATCAGCTGCTTGTACCGGGCGTTCGATTCGGCGGCCGTACCGAATCCGGCGTACTGGCGCATCGTCCAGGGGCGTCCGGTGTACATCGTCGGGTACACACCACGGGTGTACGGGTAGGCGCCGGGCTCACCCAGCTTCTCCGCCGGGTCCCAGTCGCCGAGGGCGTCCGGACCGTAAACGGGCTCGATGGGCAATCCGCTCTCGGTGTGTCGAGAGCTGCCGGACTCGCGCGCCATGGTGCCTGCCTCCCGCTGTACTGCTGCTCAGTAACGCTGGACTACTGCTCAGTAACGAAGTGCCTTTGCGACGGACTGTAGCGGCGACCGTGCGCCCCGTGGAGGGTCGCAGGCTGGGACCTTGCTCACAGCATGACTCCCAGCATGGCCGCAGGTTCGGCGGGCCGCAGCGCCGGGAAGCATGGGAAGGGGCGGGTGAGACCACGGGGGTGGGATATGCGTCGCATGTGTCGCAGGCGCCACAGGCATCACAGTGGAACGTTCCGCGCGCTGGCCGGCACGCTGGCGCTGGCCGCCGCACTGTCGGTGACCACCGGCTGCAAGGAAATGCGGGTACGGATCGACGACGGCAAGGGCGGCGGACACGCCGCTCCGGCACCGAGCGCATCCCTTCCGACGGCCCCGGCCGCACCGCCTTCGACGCGCGCGCCCGCGCCCGAGCCGACACAGGCCGCCCCGAAGCCGGTGCTCGCGCCAGGGGCCCGCAGCGAGCGGGTGCGTGAACTGCAGGCGCGGCTGCGGCAGTTGAAGCACTTCGACCGGAATCCGACGGGGTACTACGGCGCGATCACGGCCGCCGCCGTCACGGCCTTCCAGCGTGACCAGGGCCTCCCCCGGACCGGCAGCGTGGACCAGGCGACGCTGAGCGCGCTCCGCGTACGGACGCAGCGCCCGACGCGCGACGAGCTGTACCCGCCCACCACCCGGCCGGTCGCGGCACCCGACAAGCGGTGCCTCACGGGCCGCGTGATCTGTATCAGCAAGAAGAGTGACACGCTGGCCTGGATGGTTGACGGCAAGGTCGTCTCCGCGATGGACGTGCGCTTCGGCTCGCAGTACACCCCCACCCGCGAGGGCACGTTCGGCATCACCTTCAAGAGCCGCCACCACGTCTCGACGATCTACGACACGCCCATGCCGTACGCGATGTTCTTCAGCGGCGGCCAGGCGATCCACTACTCCAGCGACTTCGCGGCCCGCGGCTACGCCGGCGCCTCGCACGGCTGCGTCAACGTCCGCGACAAGAAGCGGATCGCCGACCTGTTTCAGCAGGTCAGCCCGGGGACGAAGGTCGTCATATACAAGTAGGCGACGGGCCGGGCGGCCGTCCGGAGCGGCCGGTGTGACGTTTTTGGCGACCGTGACGCTGTACGTACTGAAGCCGACTGGTCATCGGCTGCGCGGGAGCCGGGGTTCCCCCCGTACCTACGGCACCGCGCGTTCGGCGCGAGCGGGGCACGTTCCCCCGGCCCCGCTCGCGCCCTTTTTTGCGGCTAAACCGCCGCCGCTCTCGCGGAACTGGCTGGGCGCCGTGGGGGTTGCTCAATTGGGGG
>NZ_NHSG01000040.1:0-6505 GCF_020024005.1 Streptomyces purpurogeneiscleroticus | reverse complement strand
CTTCGGCGCCGGCGAGGTGGGCGGCGAGGGTCCTGGCGGCGCGCTTGGCGGTGTCGCCGGGGATCGACCAGTGCTCGACGCGGCGCGGGACGTTGTCGTAGCGGGCGTTGGGGAAGCGGGCGACGTCCCCGACGGCGACCGCGTACGGCAGGCCGCCGGCCCGCAGCAGTGCGTCGGTCAGTATGCCGTCGGTCAGGTCCAGGCCGTTGCCGGCCAGCCATTCGGTGTTGGCCACCGAGCCGACCGCCTCGACCACGACGTCGGCGGGGAGCACCCTGCCCTCGCCGAGCGCGACGCCGGTGACGTGGTCCTCGCCCTCGAAGGCGGTGACGCCGGTACCGAGCGCAAAGCGTACGCCGCGCTCCTGGTGCCGGGTGAGCAGCAGCCGGGCGGGCAGCTCGCCGAGCGGGCGCAGCATCGGCAGTGGTTCGGGGTCGACGACGGTGACCTCGGTGGCGCCGAGGCCGACGGCTGTGGCGGCGACCTCGCAGCCGATGAAGCCGGCGCCGACCACGACGACCCGGGCGCCGGGCCGGGTCAGCGCGGCGCGCAGGCCCTGGGCGTCGGCGAGGGTGCGGACGGTGTGCCGGCCGGCGGCGGGCCCTGGACAGCGCAGCCGCCGGGGCCGCATGCCGGTGGCGATCACCAGGCCGTCGAAGGCCAGCCGCTCGCCGTCCGCCAACTGCACGGTCCGCTCGGCGAGCCGGGCGGCCCTCACCCGGGTACCGAGGCGCCATTCCACGTCGGCGACGCTCGCGCGGGGCCGGAAGGCGAGGGAGCCGAAGGGGGCTTTGCCCGCGAGGACTTCCTTGGAGAGCGGCGGGCGGTTGTACGGCATGTGCGGCTCGTCGCCGATCAGGGTGATCGGGCCGGTGAAGCCGGCGGCGCGCAGCTGCTCGGCGGCGCGCAGGCCGGCCATGGCGGCGCCGGCCACCACGATGCGGGCGGCCATCGGTCAGTCCTCGATCCGGATGGCCTGCAGCGGGCAGACATCGGCGGCTTCCTCGACGTCCTCGCGCAGCGCGTCGTTCGGGTCGCTGACGTAGCCGAGGTGACCGTCCGCGTCGAGGTGGAAGACGTCGGGCGCCGCGAAGACGCACTGGCCGTGGTCCTGGCACTTGTTCATGTCGACGACGACCTTCATGGCCGGCCTCCTGGTGGTGGAACGTGACGGAACCGATAAGTCGTTTGGCGCCAAACAACATAGGAAGGCCACGGCTCCTGGTCAACACCTATCCGCATGGATAAATTTTTGCCGCCCGCCTCTTGCGGGGCCCGCAGACGTTCCCTACCGTTTGGCGTCAAATGACTGGCAGGGCCTCACTCAGCGCGGCCCCGGTCCTTCCCCGCCACCGTTCCCGCCCCTCCGAGGAGACACTGGTGAGCGCTCCCGATTTCCCCGCGATCGATTCCCCCGCGATCCGGCAGCACATGGATCGACTGGCCGCCGACGGCATCGACGTCATCCGCGTCGCCTATCCAGATCTCATCGGCACCGACCGCGCCCGCGACGTCCTGCTGGAACACCTGCCCTCGGCCTGCGACCACGGCCTCGCCTTCTGCCGGGCCGTCTACCACACCAGCCCGCAGGGCGATGTCGTCGAGGTCGCGGGCGGTCTGGACGCCGGCCTGCCCGACATCGCCGTCCGCCCGGACCTGTCCACGCTGGCTCCGCTGCCCTGGGAGCCGGGCGTCGCGTGGTGTCTCGGCGACGTGCTCGACCCCGCCACCGGCTCGCCCGCCCCGGAATCCCCCCGCGACCTGCTCCGCCATGTGCTCGCCCAGTGCACCGAGGAGGGGCTGGCCCCGGTGGTCGGCCCCGAGCTGGAGTACTTCCTGTGCGATCCGGACCCGGGCTCGCCCTCGGGCTGGAAGCGGTACGCCGAGGCCCCCGGCAATGTCTACACCGCGGGCCGTCGCGGTGACCCGGACGGCCATCTGCTGCGTACTCTGCGGCAGTTGCGCGACCTCGGCATCGGCGCCAGTATGGGCAACCACGAGTTCAGCCCGGGCCAGTTCGAGATCAATCTGACCCACTCCCCCGCGCTCGACGCCGCCGACCGGGCCTTCCGCTTCAAGGCCGCCGTCAAGGAACTCGCCCGCACCGAAGGCCGGCTGGCCACCTTCATGGCCAAGCCCTTCAGCGACGAGGGCGGTTCGGGCTTCCACGCCCACGTCTCCTGCCTGGACGGCGCAGGCCGCAACACCTTCGACGACCCCGCCGCGCCGCACGGGCTCTCCGCCACCGCCCGGCACGCGATCGCCGGCGTCCTCGCCCACGCCCCCGCACTGACCGCGCTGCTCAACCCCACGGTCAACTCCTACAAGCGGTTCGGGCCCGACACCCTCGCCCCCTGGCTGATCGACTGGGGCCTGGACAACCGCAGCGCCATGGTCCGCGTCCCGCCCGAGCGCGGCGCCGGCGCCCGCTTCGAGCTGCGCCTCGCCGACGCCAGCGCCAACCCGTATCTCCTGCTCGCGGGCGCCCTCGCGGCCGCGCTGCTCGGTGTGCGCGCCGGCCAGGAGCCGCCCGCGCCCCTGGAGGGCTACGGCTACGACACCACCAAGGCCGCGGCCCTGCCGATGACACTGCCCGCGGCGCTCGACGCCTTCGAGGCCGACACCGCGCTCACCGCGGTCCTCGGCAAGGGTTTCACCTCCGCCTACCTCGCCTACAAGCGCGACGAGGTCGCCCGCTTCCAGCGGTACGTCACGGACTGGGAGTTCACCGAGTACGCGTACCACCTCTGACCCCCGCGCCCGCCCGTACCCGCTGACCCACGCGCCACCCGTACCCGCAAGGAGCCACCGATGACCAGCACCCTGCCCGACGTCCACGAGCCGCTCCCCCTGGACGAGGTGAACCTCGCCGACCTGGACAACTTCACCGACGGCGTCACCCCGTGGCGGATGTTCCACACCCTGCGCCACCAGGACCCGGTCCACTGGCAGCCGGAGGAGGCGCCCAACTCCGGCTTCTGGTCGGTCACCCGGCACGCGGACATCGCCCGCGTCGACCGGGACGCGGAGACCTTCACCTCCACCAGGTTCGTCAACCTCGAAGAGGTCGACGAGGACCAGATCAAGAGGCGTGCCTCCATGCTGGAGCTGGACGGCGTCCGGCACCGCGCGATGCGCAGCCTGCTCCAGCGCCAGTTCGGCGCGAGCGTCATCAGCCAGTACGCGGACTTCCTGCGCGGGCTGACCGCGAAGACGCTGGACGCCGCGCTCGCCAAGGGCGGCTTCGATTTCGTCAAGGAGGTCTCCGCCGACTTCCCCATCAATGTCCTCGCCCGGCTGCTGGACGTGCCGCCGGAGGACAACCAGCAGCTCATCGACTGGGGAAACCGGATCATCGGCCACACCGACCCCGACTACGCCGATGTGCTGCTGGAGAGCGAGGAGAGCGAGCAGTACCGCGACCTGCCGTTCCGCTCCCCCGCCTCGCTGGAGGTCTTCGAGTACGGGCGCGAGCTGGCCCGGCAGCGCCGCGGCGGCGACGGCACCGACCTGATCTCCCGGCTGATAAACCAGACCCCGCGGGACGGCGTCCCGCTCTCCGCCCAGGACTTCGACAACTACTTCCTGCTGCTCGTCGTCGCGGGCAACGAGACCACCCGGCACTCCATCTCGCACGCCATGCTCGCGCTGATCAACAACCCCGACCAGCTCGACCGGCTGCGCAAGGACCCCTCGCTCATCCCCACGGCGGTCGAGGAGTTCCTGCGCTGGGCCTCGCCCGTGTACCACTTCCGCCGCACCGCCACCCGCGACGTCGAGCTCGGCGGCAAGCGCATCAAGGAGGGCGACAAGGTCGTCATGTGGTACGCCTCCGGCAACCGCGACGAGCGGGTCTTCGGCAACCCCTACGACTTCGACGTGACCCGCGAGAACAACGACCACGTCACCTTCGGCAAGGGCAGCCCGCACCTGTGCCTGGGCAACCTCCTCGCCCGTACCGAGATGCGCATCATGTTCGAGGAGCTGATCCCGCGGATCGCCGACATCCGCGTCACCGGCGAAGTCCCCCGTGTGCGTTCCAACTTCGTCAACGGCATCAAGAAGCTGCCGGTCGAGGTCACCCTCGCCTGAACGCCGCGTCGGCCGACCGGTCCGGACGCGCGGCACGCCCGAACGTCATCCGGCCGAGCAGCCGGTCACGCAGGACGAGAGTGTGGAACAGCACCGCGCACGCGTGCGTCAGGAAGGCCGCGAAGAGCAGGTACGCCAGTACCATGTGCGCCTGCCGCAGCACCGCGTACAGGGCCGGGTCGGCCGGCAGGAGCCCCGGCAGGCGCAGTGGCCCGTACAGCACGATGGGGTACCCGGCCGCCGAGAGCATGCCCCAGCCGATCAGCGGCAGCGTGAACATCAGGGCGTAGAGCAGGTACTCCGAGCCCTTCGCCGCCGCGCGTTCCCACCGGCCCATGGCCGGCGGGAGGGCCGGCGGCCGGTGCCGGAGCCGGTTCACGAACCGCACCACGGTGAAGACGAGGATCAGCATGCCGAGCGGCCGGTGGACGTCCTGCAGCGCGTCGTAGGCGGTCGGGGAGGCCACCATGGCGACGCCGATGAACAGCATGGCGACGACCATGACCGCCATCCCCCAGTGCAGCACACGGGCGAGGACGCCGAACTTCTCCGTTCCGCTCATCACTGCCCCCTCTCGACATCGACCGGGCTCGGTGTCTTCGGCTCGCCCGCTCTGCGGGTGAACGACTGGGAGTAGACCGCCGAACGGGCGCTGAGCAGCGGATCGTCCGACGCCGCTATCCCGTCCGGGAGGATCAGCGGATCGAAGTTGACGTCCCGGGCGTTGCCGGCCGCCTCCGTCCGTACGGAGTCGATCGTCAGCGTCCCGGCGTCGATCGTGCGGCGGTCGCCGGGCCACGGCGCGGTGGCGTCGTCCGTGGGGTCACCGGGTCTGCCGACCGTCAGCAACAGGCGCCAGCGCAGGGGCTCCTGTGCGACCTCGGCGATCAGCGCGTCGAAGAGGTGGTCTCGGCCGGGCCGGGCGGTGGTACCGCCGGGACGGACCGGCCCGGCCGGCTTCAGCGACCAGCGCACGGGGACGGTGTCGCCCGCGTCATTGGTACAGCGGAAGGCGTTCAGCGCGTTGTAGGTGCTGTCGTGGAAGCCGGAGGTGGGCGGGTGCCGCTTGACGACGGCCATCGCCTTGGCGGTCTCCGGGTGTTCGGCGAGGAAGGCGGCCATCTTCTCCGGGTCCGGCTTGCCCGTCGCCGGAAGTGGTTTGGCCGCCAGCACCCGCGCATAGAAGCCCTGCGGAGTGCGGTCCAGGAACACCGGAAGGTTGATCATCGCGGTGCGCCACTGCTCGCCGTCCGGCAGGTGGAAGAGCAGCCCGAGCCCACGCACGGTGGGCGTGGCATCGGGGGCGTCCGGCAGCCCGCCCGAGAGCGAGAACCGGCCGGTCACGGGGGTCCGCCCGGGCGCGAACACGGTGGCCCTGGACACCTCCGTGCCCGCACCGTTGGCGGTGAAGTACCCGGAGGCGCTCACGCCCTTCGCGTGGTTGCGGCGGAACCCGGCGTGCTTCCCGTAGACCTGCTCGAAGCGGTCCGCGAACGCGGCCGGTGTCAGCCGGTCGGCGGGGAACCGGCCGCCGGCGTAGGCGAGCCCGCCGATACCCGCCGCACCGACGCCGCCGACCGCGGCGAGTCCGAGCAGCGCGCTCCGCCGGCTGAGTTCCGGGCGGTGCGGTGTCGCCGGCGGTGGTGTGGTGCCCCTGGTCCCCTCGCTCATGACGCACCGTCAGCGGCCGGCTCGATCACCACGGCGTGCCACACGCCCTTGACCCCGTCACCGGCGGTCTTACCGGGCGCGGTGTCCTTGGCGAAGCGGTACAGCGCGTGGCCGTCGTACGTGGCCTGAGTGGCGCCGTCCGGGCGCTCCAGGGTGCCCGCGTCCTTCGGCAGACCGGCGCCGGCCTGCGGGGTCCCGGTAACCGGCGGCCAGAGCGCGGCGCACTTCCCCGTGCAGGCCGAGGTCTTCGCGGTGTCCTTGTCGAAGGTGTACAGCGTGTGGCCGCGGCCGTCGGTCAGTACCTTGCCGAGCTTCGTCGTCCGGGTGGCCAGCTTGGCGTCCTGCTTCCCGGCTTCGGACGGGGCCGTCGCCGAGGGCTTGGCCGAGGAGCCCGTCTTCGCCTCGTCGCCGCCTGCTTCCCCGCCGCCGCACGCCGCCAGCAGCAGCGCGGCGCCGACGCTCACCACCAGGCCGAGCCCGGCCCGTGCGGCTCCCCGGCGACCGCCCGTCCGCCGGCTCCCCTGCTCACCCGTCGTCTCGCCGGTCATCTCGCCCATTGACGTACTCCATCCGTGTCGCGCCGTGTCAGGCCGTGTCCTGTCGTGTCGTGCTGGTGCGCACGACGACGGGGGATACGGGGCGCGGGCGGCAGGTGTTTTCCGCCGGATGGGTGAGCCACGTCACAGCGCTCGCGGCGGGCGGGGCGACCGGGGCGGCTACGCCGCGAGCGCTGTGACGTGGC
>NZ_NHSG01000039.1:0-6498 GCF_020024005.1 Streptomyces purpurogeneiscleroticus | reverse complement strand
CCCGGACCCGCCCCCGGACTCGGCGGCCGGCGATTCCGGAGTCTCCCCCTCGCCCCCGCACAGCGCCCGCGCGCACGCCTGGAGTTCGGCGGGGCGGACGCCGGCGAGGGCGGTGACGAGGTGGCCGTCGGGGCGGATGAGGAGGACGTTGTGGGCGGCGGCGCCCGGGTAGTACTCCGCGACCAGGATCTCCGCGGTCAGCGGCAGCGCCGCCACCGCGTCGGCCAGCTGCGGCATCAGGCCCGCCGACATCCAGTGCCGGCGGTCCCACACCCCCGTGCCCGGCGCGACCAGGACGACCAGCAGGCCGTGCCCCAGCCGGTCCCGCAGCCGTACGGCCGAGCCGTCGGACGCCGTCACCGCGACGTCCGCGACGGGCCCGCCCGGCTCGGTGGCCACACGGACCGCGCCGGCCGGCGGAGCGGCGGGCGCCAGCGGCGACCGGTCGTACACCGGAGGCGCGCCCAGCGGCCCGCGCCCCAGGTGCCCGTCCGTCAGCAGCGACGTCCGCCCGCGCCCGGCCGCCGTGACCACGCCCCGCAGCCGCCCCCGGGCGCCACCGTCGCGCAGCAACGGCAATGCCTGGTCCGCGGCGCGCAGGCGGGCGGCGACGGCGTTCCTGCGCTCCGCCTGGTAGCTGTCCAGCAGCGTGTCGGAGGCGCCGTGGTGCCAGGCGAGCGCGAGCTTCCAGGCGAGGTTCTCGACATCCCGCAGCCCCTCGTCCAGGCCCTGTGTGCCCAGCGCGCCGAGCAGGTGGGCGGCGTCCCCGGCGAGGAACGCCCGCCCGGAGCGCCAGCGCCTGGCCAGCCGGTGGTGGACGGTGTGGACACCGGTGTCGAGCAGTTCGTACGGGGGGACGAGCGAGCCGTTCGGGGGGCCGGCCGTGCCCTCCTCGAAGGCGCGGCCGCTGTCCCTCTCGGAGGCCGCGGTCCCGGCCGTACGTGGTTCCGTCCAGCCCGCCAGCGTGTCCCGGATGCGTGCCACGAGTGCGTCCGGGGTGACCAGGTCGCGGCCCGGTGGCAGCAGCCAGTCCAGCCGCCAGACGCCGTCCGGAAGGGGGCGGGCCGTCACCTCTCCGGCCGGTCCGCCGATGATGCCGGCCCGGCCCGTTCCGGCGGTGCCGCGGCGCGGGGGCGCGCGGTGCAGCAGGGCCTCGCCGGGCCAGGGGATTTCGGTACGCAGGGCGGCGACGGCGTGCCGTTCCACGGCGGTACGGCCGGGGAAGCGGATGTCCAGCAGCTTGCGTACGGTCGACCGCGGGCCGTCGCATCCGATGAGGTAACTTCCGCGCCACCACGTGCCCTTGGGCCCGTGGGTGTGTACGCCGACGCCGTCGCGGTCCTGGATCAGCTCGATGACGCGGCTGTCGGTGACGACCTGTGCGAGCGGCTCGCGGTCGAGGGTGTTGCGGAGGGCGCGCGCGAGGGCGTGTTGAGGTACGTGTACGGGTGAGAGAGGGGCGCGCGAGCCGTCGCTGCCGCGCTCGGCGCCGTAACCGCTCTCGACGGGTTCCTCGGTACTGATCGCCACGGCCCCCGGTGCGGCGAATTCCACCCGGTCCAGCAGCCGCCGGCGCTGCACCGTGCGCCAGGCCGCCCAGCGGGTGCCCTCGGCGCCCAGGGTCTCGGCGCAGCCCAGCCGGGCCAGAAAGGCGGCGGCGTCGGGGCGCAGTACGGCGGTACGGGCGAGCCGGACCTCTTCGCGGCCGTCGGTCTCGTCCAGGACGACGGAAGGGACACCGAGCCGCGCGAGGGCGACGGCGAGGGAGAGGCCGACAGGGCCGGCCCCGGCCACGATCACCGGGTCCACGAAGCCCCTCCCCGGACCCAAAGGTTCTTACGGGACGTACAGGAACTGGCAGTTGAGGCCCGGTGCGCGATCACACAGCGTATGCAACCTAGTGCGGGCGTGCCGCGTCAAGTGACAGAGGCAGCGGCGCCCGGCGCCACTGCCCCTGTCACTTGTCGGTCCGTCAGGTCTTCGCTGCCGAAAGGCAGTAGACGAATCGGGCGTTCTGTGCAGGCCCTATTCCTTCGTCTTCTCCACCGGACCCGGCGTCGTTGCCCCGTCGATGGGGGCCATCGCGTCGCCCGCCGTCAGCGCCTGGCCCGCCTCCGCGACCGCGATGCCGGTCTTGGCGCGGCGGCCGCGGCGCTCGATCCAGTTGGCGAGCGAGGAGAGCGCGAGGCACATGGCGACGTAGATGACACCGCCGGCCACGATCAGGGGGAGGTAGGTGTCCTGCTCGTTGATGGTGGTGTTCTGTGCCATCAGGCGCAGCGTGTACAGCAGCTCTTCGTAGGTGATGACGAAGCCCAGCGAGGTGTCCTTCAGCGTCACCACGAGCTGGCTGATGATCGTCGGCAGCATCGCCCGGATCGCCTGCGGCATCAGGATCGTGGTCATGACCTGGGTCTTGCGCATGCCGATCGCGTACGCGGCCTCGCGCTGGCCCTTCGGCACGGAGTTGATGCCCGCGCGCAGAACCTCGGCCTGCACCGATCCGTTGTAGACGGTCAGACCGATGACCAGGGCCCAGAACTGGGTGCCCTCACCGGTGAATCCCAGCTCGGACTGGTAGCTGAGGAAGAGTACCCAGAGGGCGTAAATGGTGATCAGGAGCGGAATGGCGCGGAAGAGCTCGATGAAGCCGGTGGCCAGCCAGCGGATCGGCTTGTGGTCGGAGAGCCGGCCGATGGCGAGCAGGACGCCGAGCACCAGCGACAGGACCGCGGCCACCGCGAAGACCTGGAGGGTGGTCAGGACACCGTTGAGGATGTTGGTGCGTACGTTCGCGTAGTTGAGGATGTCCCACAGCTCGGGGTTGAGCTGCCCCTTGGCATCCAGGCGGAGCACGGCGAAGACGAGCAGCCCGAGGATGGCGAGCGAGCCGGCGACGGCGTAGACGCGATTGCGCACCTTGGCCTTGGGCCCGGGAGCGTCGTAGAGAACACTGGCGGTCATCGGGCCACCTCCAGGCGGCGCTCCAGCAGCCGGAAGATGCCGCTGATGGTGAAGGTGATCACGAGGTAGGCGAGGGCGATCCACAGGAAGATCCACCCGATCGCGAAGCCCTTGTCGCTCAGCAGCTTCGAGACGTTGAACAGCTCGGTGTTGCTGAACGCGCCCGCGATCGCGGAGTTCTTCGTCAGCGCGATGAAGATGCTGCTCAGCGGCGGGATGACGGTACGGGTGGCCTGCGGCAGGACGATCATGCGCAGGGTCTGCATGAAGGTCATGCCGATACTGCGGGCCGCTTCGGCCTGGCCCAGCGGCACGGTGCTGATGCCCGAGCGCACCGCCTCGCACACGAAGGACGAGGTGTAGAAGCCCAGCGCGAGCGTGGCGAGCACGAAGGGGCTGATGCCGGGGAAGAGGATCAGCGGTACGACGAAGAACGCGACCAGGAACAGCAGCGTCAGCGGCGTGTTGCGCAGGAGGGTCACCCAGGCGGTGCCGAATGCCCGCAGCGGCGGTACGGGGGAGACGCGGAAGCCGGCTATGAGGACACCCAGAACGAGCGCGAGCGCCGCGCTGGCCGCGGTGAGCGCGAGGGTCCCCAGGAAGCCGTCGCGGAACTCTGGTAGGTGATCGAGGAGTACGTTCATGGGGTCTCCGCGGTTGCGGTCAGAAGGAGGCGGCGGACGGGCGCGCGGGACCGCGCCCCGTACACCCACCGCGGCGGGCGTACGGGGCGGTCGGCGAGGCGGTTGATGCGGGGGCGCGGGGCGCGTCAGTAACGGGGCAGCGGCGTCTTCGGCTCTTCGTACGAGGAGCCGGACTTGCCCAGCGTGCCTTCGTACGCCTTCTTGTAGTCGCCGTTCTTGACGTGCGCTTCGATAGCCTTCGAGATGGCCTCGCGCAGCTCCTTGTCGTCCTTGTTCATGCCGACGCCGTAGGGCTCCTCGGTGAACGGCTTGCCGACGACCTTCAGCTTGCTCGGGCGCTCGGCGGCGTAGCCCTTGAGGATCGCGTCGTCGGTGGTGACGGCGTCGACCTGGCCGTCCAGCAGCGACTTGACGCAGTCGGAGTACTTGCCGAGCTCGGTGGTCTCGGCGCCGTACTTCGCCTTCTTGATCTCCTGCAGCGGAGTGGAGCCGACGATCGAGCAGACCTTCTTGCCCTTGACCTTGTCCGGTCCGGTGATCGCCTTCTCGTCCTTGCGTACGAGGAGGTCGGCGCCGGCGGTCATGTACGGGCCGGCGAAGCCGACCTGCTTCTTGCGCTCGTCGTTGATCGTGTACGTACCGACGTAGTAGTCGACCTGGCCCTTGGAGATCGAGGTCTCGCGGACGTTGGAGTCGACCGTCTTGAACTCGATCTGCTTGGGAGAGAAGCCGAGGTCGGCGGCGACCATCTTGGCGATCTCGATGTCGAAGCCCGTGCGCTTGCCGTCGGAGTCCTGGAAGCCGAGGAACGGCTGGTCCGCCTTCGCGCCGATGATGATCTTGCCCCGCTGCTGCGCCTTCTTCAGCGTCGGCGAGTCGATCTTCACGTCCTTGGCGACCTTGTAGTCGCCGCTGAAGACCTGCTCGCCCTTGGGCTTGTCACCGGCCGTACCGGACTTGCCGCCGCACGCCGTCGCCGTCGCGGCCAGCGCGAGCACCACAGTGGCCGCGGTGGCCGTCTTACGCATCCTCATGGTGAAGTTCCTTCGGTTCAGCAGGTGTGGGCAGTCATCGTGGGCCACTGAGGGCTCAGTGGTGCAGGATCTTGGAAAGAAAGTCCTTGGCACGGTCGCTGCGCGGGTTGTTGAAGAACTGCGTCGGCTCGGCCTCTTCGACGATCCTGCCGTCCGCCATGAAGACGACGCGGTTCGCCGCCGAGCGCGCGAAACCCATCTCGTGCGTGACGACGACCATGGTCATGCCGTCCCGGGCGAGCTGCTGCATGACCTCCAGCACCTCGTTGATCATTTCCGGGTCCAGCGCCGAGGTGGGCTCGTCGAAGAGCATCACCTTCGGGTCCATCGCCAGCGCGCGGGCGATCGCCACGCGCTGCTGCTGACCGCCGGAGAGCTGTGCGGGGTACTTCTCCGCCTGCGTGCCCACGCCGACCCGGTCCAGCAGCGCACGGGCCTTCTGCTCGGCCGCCTTCTTGTCCGCCTTGCGGACCTTCAGCTGGCCCAGCGTCACGTTCTCCAGGACCGTCTTGTGCGCGAAGAGGTTGAAGGACTGGAAGACCATGCCGACGTCGGCACGCAGCCGCGCCAGCTCCCGGCCCTCCTGGGGCAGTGGCTTGCCGTCGATGGTGATGCTTCCGGAGTCGACGGTCTCCAGGCGGTTGATCGTGCGGCACAGCGTGGACTTGCCGGACCCGGACGGGCCGATCACGACGACGACCTCGCCGCGCTTGATCGTCAAGTCGATGTCCTGGAGCACGTGCAGCGCGCCGAAATGCTTGTTGACCCCTGACAGCACGACCAGATCGTCCACCGCCGGGGCGGGGCCCCCGGGGTCCTTGGTCACCGATACTTCGCTCATCGGCGGGTAGCTCCGTCCTCCTCGGTTGAGAGGACAGTAGTGACGCACTGCGATCAGCGTCAGTACATCTGAGCGGAAATTGAGCATAACGATCCGGCTGCAAAGGGACACTCTGGGTGAACGGGGCGCAGGGTGCATGGACGCGCCCGGCGGCCGGTTTGCGGAGCGCAACGGGTCCGTTCCGTGCGGGCCGGTACCGGCTGGGTAACAGATGTCCGTACCGGACCGGCTGCCCCTTGACGTTTCCGCCGCCCATCGCGGTAGATGCCCTGATGGCCTGCGACGCGAGCGGTGAGAGGGGGAGGGCCGATGCGGCTGCTGCTGGTGGAGGACGACAACCATGTCGCCGCGGCGCTCTCCGCGGTGCTCGCCAGGCACGGCTTCGAGGTGGTGCACGCCCGCAGCGGTGAGGAGGCGCTGCATGCGCTCGTACCGGACGCGGCGGAGTCCTTCGCGGTGGTCCTGCTCGACCTGGGCCTGCCCGACCAGGACGGATTCGAGGTCTGCGGCCGGATACGGAAGCTCACGAGCACCCCGGTGATCATGGTGACCGCGCGCTCCGACGTCCGCTCGCGCATCCACGGCCTGAACCTCGGCGCGGACGACTACGTGGTCAAGCCGTACGACACCGGGGAGCTGCTGGCCCGTATCCACGCGGTGAGCCGGCGCACCGTGCACGGCCCCGGGGAGCAGCCGGCCGAGGACGGGAGCGGCGAGCACCTGCTGCGCCTCGGTGCCGTCACCATCGAACTGGCCACCCGCCAGGTCTCGGTCAACGGGGGCGTCGTTCCGCTGACCCGTAAGGAGTTCGACCTGCTCGCCCTTCTTGCGCAGCGTCCCGGGGTGGTCTTCCGCAGGGAGCAGATCATCAGCGAGGTGTGGCGGACGAGCTGGGAGGGCACCGGGCGCACTCTGGAGGTGCACATCGCCTCGCTCCGTTCCAAGCTGCGGATGCCCGCGCTGATCGAGACGGTGCGCGGCGTCGGTTACCGGCTCGTGGCGCCCGCCCCCGCGC
>NZ_NHSG01000038.1:0-6471 GCF_020024005.1 Streptomyces purpurogeneiscleroticus | reverse complement strand
CCGGGTACGGCTACGCCACCCCGCCCCGGCCCTCGACCGGGCCCGCGATGTGGTCGCACCTCGGCGCGGTGCTCACCGTCTTCGTCGGCACGGGCGTGTGCTGCATCGGCATGCTGTGCGGCTGGATCGCCCCGCTCGCCATCCGCAACAACGCGCAGAACGAGCACGACCCGTACATCCGCCACCACGCCGCCCAGGGCATGAACTACGGCATCACCCAGGCGATCATGGCGGCGATCACCGGCGTGCTGTACTTCGTCGTGGTGATCAGCGCGGGCGTGACCGCCGACTCCGGCACGGGCGACCCGGGGATGGTCTTCCTCATCCCGCTGATCTGCTACTTCGTCCTCTTCGGCGCGTACTGGATCACCACGCTGGTCTTCGGGATCATCGGCACGGTGAAGGCCAACAACGGCCTGATGTGGTCCTACCCCAAGTTCCTGGCTTGGCGCTTCGTCAAGGACTGAAGAACGGCGGAACGACAGGGGCCGGCACCGGGGCGGGTGCCGGCCCCTGGCCGTTTCTGCCGCTCTTTCAGAGCGTCAGCCCGCGCACCAGCAGGTCCAGCAGCGCGCAAACGAAGAGCGCGATGCCGATGAAGCCGTTGACCTGGAAGAACGCCCGGTTCAGGCGCGACAGGTCGTGCGGCTTCACGATCGTGTGCTCGTACAGGAACGCGCACGCGACGATCACCAGGCCGACCCAGAAGAACACCCCGGCGCCGGTGACCAGCGCGAAGCACACGAACAACGCCGTGGTGACCGCATGGCAGCCGCGCGCGCCCCAGATGGCGGCCGGGATGCCGAAGCGTGCCGGTACGGACTTCACGCCGACCTCACGGTCGGTCTCGACGTCCTGGCATGCGTAGATCAGGTCGAAGCCGCCGATCCAGATGCCCACCGCGAGGCCGAGGATCACCGCCTCCCAGGACCACTCGCCGGTGATCGCCAGCCAGCCGCCGACCGGGCCCATGGCCTGGGCGAGACCGAGGATGGCCTGCGGGAAGTTCGTGAACCGCTTGCCGTACGGATAGACCACCATCGGGATCACCGCGACGGGGGCCAGGGCCAGGCAGAGCGGGTTCAGCAGCGCGGCCGCCGCCAGGAAGACCACGAGGGCGACCAGCGCGCCCGTCCAGGCGTGCTTCACCGACATCGCGCCGGTGACCAGCTCGCGGTGGGCGGTGCGCGGATTGCGGGCGTCGATCTCGCGGTCGATGATCCGGTTCGCGGCCATGGCGAAGGTGCGCAGGCCCACCATCGCGACGGTGACGAGCAGCAGCTCCCACCAGTGGACGTGCCCGTCCACCTGGAACATCGCGGTGAGCGCGGCGATGTAGGCGAAGGGCAGCGCGAAGACCGAGTGCTCGATCATCACCAGGCGAAGGAACGCCTTCGTCCGGCCCGGCTGCTGCGGAATGGCGGCGGAGGCGCTGGTCACAGGCCGTACTCCTTCCAGCGCTTGGTGACCCGTTCGGAGATCTCCGGGTCCGAGACGATCATCTGCGGCCAGCCCCCGTCCCGGGTGTAACCCTCCTCGGGCCACTTCGCGGTCGCGTCGATGCCGGCCTTGCCGCCCCAGAACTGCTGGTACGAGGAGTGGTCCAGGTGGTCCACCGGGCCCTCCACGACCGTCAGGTCGCGGGCGTAGTCGGTGTTGCCGAGCGCCCGCCAGGACACCTCGTGCAGATCGTGGACGTCGCAGTCGGCGTCAACCACGATGATCAGCTTGGTCAGCGACATCATGTGCGCGCCCCAGATGGCGTGCATGACCTTCTGCGCGTGCTTGGGGTACTTCTTGTCGATCGAGACGATCGCGCAGTTGTGGAAGCCGCCGGACTCCGGGAGGTGGTAGTCCACGATGTCCGGGATGATGATCTTGAGCAGCGGGAGGAAGAACCGCTCCGTGGCCCGGCCCAGCGGGCCGTCCTCCGTCGGCGGCCGGCCGACCACGATCGACTGCAGCAGCGGACGCCTGCGCATCGTGACGCAGTCGATGGTGAGGGCGGGGAACGGCTCCTGCGGCGTGTAGAAGCCGGTGTGGTCGCCGAAGGGGCCCTCGGGGAGCATCTCGCCCGGCTCCAGCCAGCCCTCCAGTACCACCTCGGCATTGGCCGGGACCTGGAGCGGCACGGTCTTGCAGTCGACCATCTCGATCCGCTTGCCCTGCACGAAGCCCGCGAAGAGGTACTCGTCGATGTCGCCGGGGAGCGGCGCGGACGAGGCGTACGTCACGGCCGGCGGGCAGCCGAAGGCGATGGCGACCGGCAGCTTCTCGCCGCGCCGGGCGGCCACCTGGTAGTGGTTCCGGCTGTCCTTGTGGATCTGCCAGTGCATCCCGATGGTGCGCTTGTCGTGGCGCTGGAGGCGGTACAGACCGAGGTTGCGGACGCCGCTCTCGGGGTCCTTGGTGTGGGTCAGGCCCAGATTGAAGAACGAGCCGCCGTCCTCGGGCCAGGTGAACAGGGCGGGCAGCTGTTCGAGGTCGACCTCGTCGCCCCGGAGCACGACCTCCTGGACGGGCGCGCCCTCGCCCTTCACCTTCTTCGGCGGTACGTGCGTCATGTTCGCGAGCTTCCCGAACGCCTCGCGGACGCCGACGAAGCCCTGCGGCAGCTCGGGCCTGAGCAGCCCGCCGATCTTGCTGCTGATGTCCTCGTAGGACTTCAGGCCGAGCGCCTTCAGGAGGCGGCGGTCGGTGCCGTAGACGTTCATGGCCAGCGGCATCGCCGAGCCCTTGACGTTCTCGAAGAGGAGCGCGGGGCCGCCGGCCTTCTGCACCCGGTCGACGATCTCCCCGACTTCCAGGTGGGGATCGACCTCGGCCTTGATGCGCTTGAGGTCACCTTCGCGGTCGAGCGCCCGGAGGAACGAGCGAAGATCGTCATAAGCCATGCGTCCCAGTATCCGGTACGCACTACCCTGGACTGGTCACTGGGGCCGCACTCACCGGCCCGCCCGGCCACTCCCAGGGGGAGCGAGACATGCTGCGGGTGCTGATGATCCTGGTGCCGCTGGCACTGAGCATCTACGCGTTCATCGACTGCGTCACCACCGATGAGAAGCATGTGCGCCACATGCCGAAGGTGCTCTGGGCGATCCTCGTACTGCTCTTCCCGCTCGTCGGGTCGGTGTCCTGGCTGATCGCCGGGAAGAACCGCGCGGCGCTCGCCGCCGAGGGCCGCGCGACGCGGCGCGGCCGGGGCGGCTGGGTCGCGCCGGACGACAACCCCGAGTTCCTGGAGAAGCTGGGCACCCAGGAGCGGGCACAGCGCGGGGACGAGGACGAGGCGCTGCTCAAGGACTGGGAGGCGGACCTGAAGCGCCGCGAGGAGGAGCTCCGCCGCCGCGAGTCGGGAGACGGCAAGGGCCCCGGGGAGCGTGACGAATGAGCGGTCCCGACACATCCGCGATGCTGGCCGTCGCGGTGGCCGAGGCCCGGGCCGGGCTCGCCTCCGGCGGCGTACCGATCGGCGCGGCGCTGTACGGCGCGGACGGCACGCTGCTCGGGCGGGGACACAACCGCCGCGTGCAGGACGGCGACCCGTCGGTGCACGCCGAGACGGCCGCGTTCCGGGCCGCCGGGCGGCAGCGCTCGTACAAGGGCACGACCATGGTCACCACGCTCTCGCCCTGCTGGTACTGCAGCGGGCTGGTGCGCCAGTTCGGGATCTCCCGGGTGGTGATCGGCGAGGCGGAGACGTTCCACGGCGGGCACGACTGGCTGGCCGAGCACGGCGTGGAGGTCGTGGTGCTGGATGACCCGGAGTGCGTCGCGATGATGCGCGCCTTCATCGCGGACCGGCCCGAGCTGTGGCACGAGGACATCGGCGAGGACTGAGCACAAGGGCACAAGGGCACAAGGGCACAAGCCGGAGTGTCGCGAGCGGGCCGAAGGAGACCGGCGATGAGTGACGCGATTCCCGTCATCGACCTGGGCGCGTGGCGGACAGGCGACGCCGCGGTCCGGCAGACGCTCGCCGCCACCGTCGACGCCGCGCTGCGCACCGCCGGTTTCCTCGTCATCACCGGGCACGGCGTCGACGCGGGGCTGCGGACGGACATCCGTACGGCCGCCCGGCGGTTCTTCCGGCTGCCGACGGCCGAGAAGGAACCGTACGCGGTCGCGGTCGGCGAGCGCGGCTGGCTGGGGCCCGGCGCGGAGGCCAACGGGTACGCGGAGGGGACGGAGACACCGCCGGACCTGAAGGAGTCGCTGTCCTTCGCGGCCGACGATCCGACGGGGAACGCCACCGTGGACGCGGAGTGGTTCCTGCCGAACACCTGGCCGGCGGCGGTGCCGGAGCTGCGGCCGCTGGTCGAGCGGTACACCGGCGAGATGCGGGCGCTGTCCGACCTGCTCCTCGAAGTGCTCGCCGGTGCGCTGGGCGAGCCCGCCGACTTCTTCACCCGGCACACCGGGCACCCCACCTGGGGCTTCAACGTCAATTGGTATCCGGGGACGGACGTGGTCGGCGCGCCGCTGCCGGGCCAGTTCCGGATCGGGCCGCACACCGACTTCGGCACGGTCACCGTCCTGGACCGGCAGCGCGGCAAGGGCGGGCTGCAGGTCTTCACCGACGCGGACGGCTGGGCGGACGCGCCCTGGGCGCCGGACTCGTTCACGGTGAACATCGGCGATCTGATGGCACGGTGGACCGGCGGCCGCTGGCAGTCGGGGCGGCACCGCGTCCTGCCGCCGCCGGCCGACGAGCCGGCCGAGGAACTGATGTCGCTGGTGTACTTCTACGAGTGCGACCCGGGGACGAGTCTCGGCGGTCTGCCCGACTCGCATGTCTATCTGCGGGAGAAGCTGACCGCGATCAGCGTCGGCTGACGGGGCCGCACTCCGTCTCTCCGACACCACGAAGCCGCACTTATCTGAGCCTCCGTCAGGAAAAGGCGTGCCCGCCGTAAAGTGACGGCAGTGATCATCTTCCACAACAACATGCCTGGCCGGCGCCGCTTGCCGGGCGATATCGGGCTGTCGGGAGGGCACCCGTGCCCGACCTGACCCGACGCAGACTCCTCGGCTCCGCCGCGGGCGCGATGGGCGGCGCCGCCGCGCTGTCGCTGCTGCCGCCGAGCGTACGGAAGGCGGTCGCGGCCGGACCGCCCCGGCACGGCTCGCCGGACGACATCGAGCACGTCGTGCTGCTGATACAGGAGAACCGTTCGTTCGATCACTACTTCGGGACGCTGCGCGGCGTACGCGGCTTCGCGGACCCGGAGGCGCTCACTCTCTCCACCGGCCGTTCGGTCTTCCATCAGCCGGACGCCATGAACCCGGACGGCTATCTGCTGCCGTTCCACCTGGACACCCGCCGGTCCAGCGCGCAGGCCGTCCCGTCCACCAGCCACGCCTGGTCCGTGCAGCACGAGGCGTGGCACGACGGGCGGATGGACCGCTGGCTGCCCGCGCACCGCAAGGCGGACGGGAAGAACGGCCCGTATGTGATGGGCTATCACACCCGTGCGGACATCCCCTTCCACTTCGCCCTCGCCGAGGCGTTCACCCTCTGCGACCACTACTTCTGCTCGGTCTTCGGGCCCACCTGGCCGAACCGGCTGTACTGGATGACCGGCACCATCGACCCCGGCGGCACCCGGGGCGGCCCGGTCCGGAACAACACCGCGCCGCAGCCGTACCGCTGGACGACGTACGCCGAACGGCTGCAGGCGGCGGGCGTGAGCTGGCAGGTGTACCAGCAGGACAACGACTACGGCTGCAATCTGCTGGAGCAGTTCCGGAGCTTCCGGGACGCCGGGCCCGGGGACGCGCTGTACGAGCGCGGGGTGCGGCCGCGGCCCGCGGGCACCTTCGAGGACGACGCACGGAACGACCGGCTGCCGACCGTCTCCTGGATCATCCCGACGGCGGCGGAGTCCGAGCACCCGGACTATCTGCCGGCCGCCGGTGCCGCCTTCGTCGCGCGGACGGTCGAGGCCATCGCCAGTAACCCGAAGGTCTGGCGGAAGACCGCGTTCATCCTGAACTACGACGAGAACGACGGGTTCTTCGACCATGTGCCGCCGCCGGTGCCGGCCGCCGGCACGAAGGACGAGTTCGTCGGCGGGCTGCCCATCGGCGGCGGCTTCCGCGTCCCGTGCCTGATCGTCTCGCCGTGGACGGTGGGCGGCTGGGCCGCGGGCGAGCCCTTCGACCACACCTCCGTACTGCAGTTCCTGGAGCGCTTCACCGGCGTCGAGGAGCCGAACATCTCCGACTGGCGCCGGGCCACCTTCGGCGACCTGACCTCGGCCTTCGGCTTCTGGCCCGCCCGGCGCCCACCACGCCTCCCGCACGACACCGCCGAGCGCCTGGCAGCGGCCAAGCGAGAGGTCACAACCCTGCCGAAACCGATCCTCCCCGGCCCCGGCCAGACCCCGCCCCACCAGGAGCCCGGCGGCCGAAAACGCCGCTGAGCCGCCGCCCGGCCGCCAGGTCAGGGCCGCGTACACCGGCACCACC
>NZ_NHSG01000037.1:0-6433 GCF_020024005.1 Streptomyces purpurogeneiscleroticus | reverse complement strand
CGCCGGGGAGTGGAACGCGATCGTGGGGACCGCTGTCTCTTCACAGCCCCACGATCGCGTTCCACTCCCCGGCGAACTCCGGACGCTCCTTCGCGCCGATGTCCCGGGCGATGGCGAGCCGCCCGCGCATGCCGTCGTCCGGGAAGATCAGCGGGTCCTCGGCCAGCGCGGCGGTCTCCTTGTCCTTGGCAGAGGCCAGCACGTCGCGCGCGGCCGGGACCGGGCAGACGTAGTTGACCCAGGTGGCGAGCTCGGCCGCGACCTCCGGGTCGTAGTAGTGGTCGACGAGCCGCTCGGCGTTGCGCTTGTGCGCGGCGAGGTCGGGGATCATCAGGCTCTCCGACCACAGCTCGGCGCCCTCTTCGGGGACCACGAACTCGATGTCGGGGTTGTCGGCCTTGAGCTGGATGACGTCGCCGGAGTACGCCTGCGCGGCCAGCACGTCCCCCGAGGAGAGGTCCTTGATGTAGTCGTTGCCGGTGAAGCGGCGGATGTGCTGCGCGCGGACGAGCGCCGCGACCCGGTCGGTCATCCGGTGGAAGTCGTCCGCCGTCCAGCGCGTGATGTCCACGCCGTCGCCCTGCATGAGCAGCGCGAACGCCTCGTCCATGCCGGCCAGCAGGGTGACCCGGCCCTTCAGGTCCCCGGCCCACAGGTCGCTGGTGTGCCTGATCTCCCGGCCGAGCTTCCGGCGGTTGTACGCGATGCCGGTGATCCCGGACTGCCAGGGGACGCAGTGCTTGCGGCCCGGGTCGAACGCGGGCTTGAGCAGCAGCGGGTCGAGGTGCTTCGCCACATTGGGCTGCCGGTCCCGGTCCATTTCCTGCACCCAGCCGAGCCGGACGAAGCGCGAGCACATCCAGTCGCTGATGACGATCAGGTCGCGCCCGGTGGGTTGGTGGTTCATCAGCGCGGGGCTGATCTTCCCGAAGAACTCGTCGTTGTCGTTGATCTCTTCGGTGTACGTGACCGAGATGCCGGTGCGCCGCTCGAAGGCGTCCAGCGTGGGGCGGCGCTGCTTGTCGTTGTCGTCGACGTCGATGTACAGCGGCCAGTTGGCGAAGGTGAGGGACCCATCGGCCGCCGAGCGGTCGGGGGCTGCGCGGTCACCGGCCCGGACGTACGCGGGCGGTACGCCGCACCCCGCCACCGCCGCCAGGAATCCGACCGTACCGACACCTCTGAGCAGCGCACGCCGCGAAAGACGATCCATGTGAGGACCCTCACGCGTCGGGGGCCGGGGCGGCAACAGACGAAACGTCCACTGCCGGGCCCCGGCCCACGACGGTGTGTCAGGTGCCCCGCACGGCACCCGACTTGCGGCCGGCCGTCGGCGGCCGGCCGTCGCTGACCACCCTGTTGGTCAGCCGTCCAGCGAGGTCATGACGTGCTTGATGCGGGTGTAGTCGTCGAAGCCGTAGGCGGAGAGGTCCTTGCCGTAGCCGGACTTCTTGAAGCCGCCGTGCGGCATCTCGGCGACGAGCGGGATGTGGGTGTTGATCCACACACAGCCGAAGTCGAGCTTCTTGGACATCCGCATGGCGCGGGCGTGGTCCTTGGTCCACACCGAGGACGCGAGCGCGTACTCGACGCCGTTGGCCCACTCGGTGGCCTGGTCCTCGTCGGTGAAGGACTGGACCGTGATGACCGGGCCGAAGACCTCGTTCTGGACGATCTCGTCGTCCTGCTTGAGGCCGGAGACGACGGTCGGGGCGAAGAAGTAGCCCTTCTCGCCGACCTGCTGGCCGCCGGCCTCGATCTTCGCGTGCGCGGGGAGGCGCTCGATGAAGCCCTTGACCTGCTTGAGCTGGTTGGCGTTGTTCAGCGGGCCGTAGAGCACGTCCTCGTCGTCCGGCTGCCCGGTCTTCGTGTCGGCGGCGGCCTTCGCCAGCGCCGTCACGAACTCGTCGTGGATGGAATCGTGGACGAGCACGCGCGTGGCGGCCGTGCAGTCCTGGCCCGCGTTGAAGAAGCCCGCCACCGAGATGTCCTCGACGGCCTTGGCGATGTCGGTGTCCTCGAAGACCACGACCGGGGCCTTGCCGCCCAGCTCCAGGTGGACCCGCTTGAGGTCCTTGGAGGCGGACTCGGCGACCTGCATACCGGCGCGCACGGAGCCGGTGATGGAGGCCATCGCGGGCACGGGGTGCTCGACCATCAGACGGCCGGTCTCGCGGTCACCGCACACGACGTTGAACACGCCGCGCGAGTGGCCCAGCTCGTCCAGCACGCTGCCGATGATCTCGCCGATCAGGACCGTGGACGCCGGGGTGGTGTCCGAGGGCTTGATGACGACCGTGTTGCCCGCGGCCAGGGCCGGCGCGAACTTCCACACGGCCATCATCATCGGGTAGTTCCAGGGCGCGACCTGGGCGCAGACGCCGATCGGCTCGCGGCGGATGATGGAGGTCAGGCCCTCCATGTACTCACCGGCCGAGCGGCCCTCGAGCATCCGGGCCGCACCCGCGAAGAAGCGGATCTGGTCCACCATCGGCGGGATTTCCTCGGAGCGTACGAGGGCGATGGGCTTGCCGCAGTTCTCGGACTCGGCGGCGATCAGCTCCTCGGCGCGCTCCTCGAAGCGGTCGGCGATCTTCAGGAGCACCTTCTGGCGCTCGGCGGGGATCAGGTCGCGCCATGCCGGGAAGGCGGCCTCGGCGGCGGCCATCGCGGCGTCGACATCGGCGGCCGCGGACAGCGGCGCGGTGGCGTACACCTCGCCCGTCGCCGGGTTGACCACGTCCGTGGTGCGGCCGTCGGCGGCGTCCCGGAACTCCCCGTCGATGTAGTTGCGCAGACGACGCAGTTCGGTGGTCACGTGCGACCCCTCCTGTCAGGTCCGGTGTCAGATGACCGGTCTCTGGTGTCCGGTGGATGAGATGCCCACCCTAACCATGCGAGCCCCGTTTTCGACATACCCACGCGCCAGTAACAACGAATTCCGTGGCATGAATCTCGGTGAACAACTGATTTCGGCGAATCGGGCTTGCGTGACGGACGATGCTGGTGCACAGTGAGGGACGTGGCCACTCGTGACAGAAACGGCACTCCGTCGATCGACTCCGTCTCCCTGGCGATCATTGAGCAGCTCCAGGAGGACGGGCGCCGTCCGTACGCCGCGATCGGCAAGGCCGTGGGCCTGTCCGAGGCGGCCGTACGGCAACGCGTACAGAAGCTGCTCGACCAGGGTGTGATGCAGATCGTCGCCGTCACCGACCCCCTCACGGTCGGTTTCCGGCGGCAGGCAATGGTCGGAATCAACGTCGAGGGCGACGTCGATCCCGTGGCAGAGGCCCTCACGGGCATGTCCGAGGTCGAGTACTGCGTCGTCACCGCCGGTTCCTTCGATCTGCTGATCGAGGTCGTCTGCGAGGACGACGATCACCTCCTGGACGTGATCAACAAGCGCGTCCGCACGCTGCCCGGCGTGCGCTCCACCGAGAGCTTCGTCTACATGAAGCTGAAGAAGCAGACCTACACCTGGGGAACGCGATAACCATGAGCGCCGACCTTTCCAAGACGGCGTACGACCACCTGTGGATGCATTTCACCCGCATGTCGTCGTACGAGAACGCCCCCGTGCCCACGATCGTGCGCGGCGAGGGCACCAACATCTACGACGACAAGGGCAAGCGCTACATCGACGGCCTCGCGGGCCTCTTCGTGGTCAACGCGGGCCACGGCCGGGTCGAGCTGGCCGAGACCGCGTACAAGCAGGCCCAGGAGCTCGCCTTCTTCCCGGTGTGGTCCTACGCCCACCCCAAGGCCGTCGAGCTCTCCGAGCGCCTGGCCAACTACGCCCCGGGCGACCTGAACAAGGTCTTCTTCACCACCGGCGGCGGCGAGGCGGTCGAGACCGCCTGGAAGCTCGCCAAGCAGTACTTCAAGCTCACCGGCAAGCCGATGAAGCACAAGGTCATATCCCGCGCGGTGGCCTACCACGGCACCCCGCAGGGCGCCCTGTCCATCACCGGTCTGCCGGGCCTCAAGGCCCCCTTCGAGCCGCTGGTCCCCGGCGCGCACAAGGTGCCGAACACCAACATCTACCGCGCCCCGATCCACGGCGACGACCCCGAGGCGTTCGGCCGCTGGGCCGCCGACCAGATCGAGCAGCAGATCCTCTTCGAGGGCCCGGAGACCGTCGCCGCGGTCTTCCTGGAGCCGGTGCAGAACGCCGGTGGCTGCTTCCCGCCGCCGCCCGGGTACTTCCAGCGCGTCCGCGAGATCTGCGACCAGTACGACGTGCTGCTCGTCTCCGACGAGGTCATCTGCGCGTTCGGCCGCCTCGGCACGATGTTCGCGTGCGACAAGTTCGGCTACGTCCCGGACATGATCACCTGCGCCAAGGGCATGACCTCGGGCTACTCCCCGATCGGCGCGTGCATCATCTCCGACCGCCTGGCGGAGCCGTTCTACAAGGGTGACAACACCTTCCTGCACGGCTACACCTTCGGTGGCCACCCGGTCTCCTCGGCCGTGGCGCTGGCGAACTTCGACATCTTCGAGCGCGAGGGCCTGAACAAGCACGTCCTCGAGAACGAGTCGAACTTCCTCTCCACGCTGCAGAAGCTGCACGACCTGCCGATCGTCGGCGACGTCCGCGGCAACGGCTTCTTCTACGGCATCGAGCTCGTCAAGGACAAGGTCACCAAGGAGTCGTTCAACGACGAGGAGACCGAGCGCGTCCTGTACGGCTTCCTCTCCAAGGCGCTGTACGACGCCGGCCTGTACTGCCGTGCCGACGACCGCGGCGACCCGGTCATCCAGCTGGCCCCGCCGCTGATCGCCGACCAGACCGTGTTCGACGAGATCGAGCAGATCCTGCGCGGCGTCCTCACGGAGGCTTGGGCCAAGCTCTGATCCGCGGTACCGAGCTGTCCCTCCGGCCCTCACCGGGGGGAAAGGGCGGAGCGGGGCCACGGACCCCGCTCCGCCCGACTCGCTCAGCGGCCCGTGACGGGGCTCCGCACAGGGGTCTCGCATAACGGAAGAAACGACGGCCGAGGTCACTCATATCCAGCCATATGAGTGAACCTCGGCCGTCTTACGTGCTGACCGGTGAATGGCGGGACCCAGCAGTACCTACCGTGCTTGTGACCGATACCCTCCATGGTCGTTCACCCGGTCAGGGGAACGAAGGACGCGAGCGAGCACGAGGTGCGCAGATGGTGGCCCCGCCCGACAACGACGTTCTATGGGCTCGCGGACTGCACCACGCCCACGGTCAGAGCCCCGCACTCACCGGCATCTCCCTCGGTGTGCGCGAGGGCGAGATCCTTGCCGTCACCGGTCCGCGCGGCTGCGGCAAGACCACGCTCCTGAAATGCCTCTCCGGACAGCTCGTCGCGGACAGCGGCGAGGTCTGGTTCAACAGCCATCCGGTCCACACCCTCTCCGCGACCAGCCGCGAGCGGCTCCGGCTGGACCGTTTCGGCTGGATCGGGACCGAGCCCCGGCTGGTCCCCGAGCTCACCGCCTGGGAGAACGCGGCCCTGCCCCTCCTCGTGCGGGGCGACGGCCGCCGCGCGGCCAAGCAGGCCGCCACCGAGTGGCTGGAGCGGCTGGACGTGGCGGACTGCGCCAAGCGGCGGCCCGCGGCCCTGGACCGGGCGCAGCAGCAGCGCGTGGCCGTCGCCCGGGCGCTGGCCACCACCCCGCAGGTGCTCTTCGCCGACGAGCCGACCGCGCCGCTGCACCGCGCGGACGCCGCCCAGGTGCTCCGTACGATCGTCAACGCGGCCCGCAGCCACGCCCTCAGCGTGGTGCTGGCCACCCAGGAAGCGGAGGCGACCACGCTCGCCGACCGCACGATCGCCCTGCTGGACGGCCGACGGGCCGGCGCCGCACATGCCGAGGGCCCCGCAGAGACGGAAGGCAGGGAAGAGTGCTCGCTCTCCGTCTAGCCCGGGGCGCACGCCCGGCGGTGCAGCTGCGCCGCCTGCTGGTCGTCGCGGCGGCGGCCGGCACGGCCTTCCTGCTGCTGGCCACGCTCGGCCACGCCGTCGACGCGCCGCGTGGCGAGGCCGCCGGCTCGGCGCTGCGGCTGGCCTGGTGCCTGGTCCCGCTGGCCGCCACGGCCCAGCTCGCCGTCGCCGTGGCCCGTACGGACCCGGCCGCCCGGCTGCGCGAGGGCATGTCCGCCGCCGGCCTCGGCCCGGTCCGGCTCACCCTGACCGCCGCCGCCTCGACCGTGCTCGCCTGCCTCCTGGGCAGCGTGCTCGGCCTGCTGGCCTTCCTGCGGCTGCGCGGCGGCCTGGGCGGTACGCCGGTGGGCCCGGCGGAGCTGCTGGGCCGCGGCCCCCTCCCGTACGCGGCGGTGGGTGTGCTGCTCGCGGCCGTCCCCGTGGTGGCCGCCGTCGCGACCGCCATGGCGCTGCGTCCGGGGCGGAACGCGCCGGCCGAGCCGTGCGCCGACACGCCGCCCCCTACGGCC
>NZ_NHSG01000036.1:0-6423 GCF_020024005.1 Streptomyces purpurogeneiscleroticus | reverse complement strand
TCCTGGGGGCCGCGGTCCGGCTCGTCGGAGGGGGAGGATCCGGGCGAGGCCCAGCCCGGAGAGTTGTTCATCGTCGCTCCTTCACACTGCCCGTCCGCGGCGGCGGTCGGGATCCGGGATCCGCGGTGTCAGTCATCGTGCCATGGCAAGTCCGGTTTCGTACCGGCCCCCTTGTCAGGAAGCTACGCCCCGGTACCGGCCGGAGATGTTCCGCTTGTCCCGGCGGCTGTCCCGGTCCCGAATCCAGCGGTCGTCCCGGTCCCGAATCCAGCGGCTGTCCTGATCCCGAAGACCGTCCGGAGCCCGAAGTCTGTCCGGGTCCGGAGGGGGGACCTTATGTTTGCCGTGCCGCTGACGGCAGACTGGGCGGATGGCCGATCCGTACGGAGTACGTCAGGCAGGCGCCGTGGCGCCCGCAGTCCCTGCGTTGCGTTGGGAGGAGCCGCCCGAAGGGCCGGTGGTGGTCCTGCTGGACCAGACACGATTGCCCGCGGAAGAAACCGAGTTGGTGTGTACGGACGTACCGGCTCTGGTTCAGGCGATCCGGACGCTGGCGGTGCGGGGTGCTCCGCTGCTGGGGATCGCCGGGGCGTACGGCGTCGCGCTGGCGGCCGCTCGCGGGTTCGATGTGGCCGATGCCGCGGCGAGCCTGGCGTATGCCCGGCCGACCGCCGTCAACCTTGCGTACGGCGTGCGGCGCGCGGTGGCGGCGTACGACGAGGCACTGCTCGCCGGGCAGCCGCCCGAGGAGGCCGCGGGGGCCGCGCTGGCAGAGGCCAGGGCGGTACACGCCGAGGACGCGCGGGCCAGCGCACGGATGGCGGAGCACGGGCTGGCGCTGCTCGGTGAGCTGCTGCCGGGCGGCGGTCACCGCATCCTCACGCACTGCAACACGGGAGCGCTGGTCTCCGGGGGCGAGGGCACCGCCTTCGCGGTGGCGCTCGCGGCGCACCGGGTGGGAGAGCTGCGACGCCTGTGGGTGGACGAGACGCGGCCGCTGCTGCAGGGTGCGCGGCTGACCGCGTACGAAGCGGCGCGGGCGGGCATGGCGTACACAGTGCTGCCCGACGGGGCGGCGGGGTCGCTCTTCGCGGCGGGCGAGGTGGATGCCGTACTGATCGGCGCGGACCGGATCGCGGCGGACGGCGCGGTCGCCAACAAGGTGGGCAGCTATCCGCTGGCCGTACTGGCGCGCTATCACCACGTGCCGTTCGTGGTGGTCGCCCCCACCACGACGCTGGATCCGGACACCGAGGAGGGTGCGTTGATCGAGGTGGAGCAGCGGTCCGGGCACGAAGTGACCGAAATCTCCCTGCCGCATGTACTCGCCGGGGGGATGGAGGCGGGCGTCGGAGTTCCGGTGGCGCCGCTGGGCGCGCAGGCTTACAACCCGGCCTTCGACGTCACTCCGGCGGAGCTGGTGACCGCGATCGTGACCGAGGCCGGCGTGGTCTCTCCGGTCACACGTGACAGCCTTGCGGAAGTGTGTTCCACGTCACGATTCGCTAAGTCACGATCAGGTAATGGGATGATGGCCGAATGAAGGGACGCGTCCTGGTCGTCGACGACGACACCGCACTGGCAGAGATGCTCGGCATCGTGCTGCGCGGCGAAGGCTTTGAACCGTCGTTCGTGTCGGACGGCGACAAGGCGCTCGCCGCGTTCCGCGAGGCCAAGCCCGACCTTGTACTGCTCGACCTCATGCTGCCCGGACGGGACGGCATCGAGGTGTGCCGGCTGATCCGGGCCGAGTCCGGGGTGCCGATCGTGATGCTCACGGCCAAGAGCGACACCGTTGATGTGGTGGTCGGTCTGGAGTCGGGTGCGGACGACTACATCGTCAAGCCGTTCAAGCCCAAGGAGCTGGTGGCACGGATCCGGGCACGGCTGCGCCGGTCCGAGGAGCCCGCGCCGGAGCAGCTGGCCATCGGTGACCTGGTCATCGACGTGGCGGGGCACTCCGTGAAGCGGGACGGGCAGTCGATAGCGCTGACGCCGCTGGAGTTCGACCTGCTGGTCGCGCTGGCGCGCAAGCCGTGGCAGGTCTTCACCCGTGAGGTCCTGCTGGAGCAGGTCTGGGGGTACCGCCATGCCGCGGACACCCGGCTGGTCAACGTCCACGTGCAGCGGCTGCGCTCCAAGGTCGAGAAGGACCCAGAGCGGCCGGAGATCGTGGTGACGGTGCGTGGCGTCGGCTACAAGGCCGGGCCCAGCTGACATGACCCGGGACGGTTCGGCTCCGGAGGGGACGCGGGGGCGGGCCGCCGACGCGGCGGATGACATGTCCTTCTTCGAGCGCTTCGTGCGAGGCGGGCAGCAGCTGCTGCCCGACGGGGCGGCGACCGGGCCGGTCCACCCCATGCTGCGCCTCATCGGCCGCTGGGTGCGCCGGCCGCTGCTGCCCGCCATGCGTCTGTGGCGGCGCAACATCCAGCTGCGGGTCGTCGCGACGACCCTGCTGATGTCGCTGGGTGTGGTGCTGCTGCTCGGCCTCGTGGTCATCGGACAGGTGCGCAACGGCCTGCTGGACGCCAAGCGGCAGGCCGCGCAGAGCCAGGCCGCCGGCGGCTTCGCCGTGGCGCAGCAGATGGCCGACGGCGCCGGTGACATCCGCGGGGACGACACCCAGCGCCCCGGTAACCGCGGCGCGCAGGACTCCGCGACCTGGCTCACCAGCCTGGTCGAGCAGCTCGCCAGCGGCGGCCAGGGCGTGTTCTCGGTGGTCGCGCTGAGCTCGGACTCGGCTGTCGAGCAGCCGTTCGTGGACGACAGTCCCGGTATCCGCGGTCCGCGCGCTTCGGGGGACGTGGACCCGGAGCGGAGCGTGCCGGTGGAGATGCGCCGGAAGCTGGACAAGAAGGCGGGCACGTACCGCGAGTACACCCAGATCAAGCGGGTCGGGTCGGACGAGGGCGAGCCAGCGCTGGTCATCGGCAAGCGGCTGGACGACGTCAACAGCAATCCGTACCAGCTGTACTACCTGTTCTCCTTCAGCCAGGAGGAGAAGTCGCTCAGCCTCGTGAAGGGCACCCTCGCCACGGCCGGGGTCTTCGTCGTGGTGCTGCTGGGCGCGATCGCGTGGCTGGTGGTGCGGCAGGTCGTCACCCCCGTACGGATGGCCGCGGGGATCTCCGAGCGGCTGGCCGCCGGCCTGCTGCAGGAGCGGATGAAGGTCACCGGCGAGGACGACATCGCCCGGCTCGGTGAATCGTTCAACAAGATGGCGCAGAACCTGCAGAGCAAGATCCAGCAGCTGGAAGCGCTCTCCCGGATGCAGCGCCGCTTCGTGTCCGACGTGTCGCACGAGCTGCGGACGCCGCTGACGACGGTACGGATGGCCGCCGACCTCATCCACGACGCGCGCGAGGACTTCGATCCGGCCACCGCGCGCTCGGCGGAGCTGCTGCGCGGGCAGCTGGACCGGTTCGAGTCGCTGCTGGCGGACCTGCTGGAGATCAGCCGGTTCGACGCGGGGGCGGCCGCGCTGGAGGCCGAGCCGATAGACCTGCGGGACGTCGTCCACCGGGTCATCGAGGGCGCCGAGCCGCTGGCCGAGGCCAAGGGCAGCCGCATCGTCGTGCGCGGCGCCGAGTACCCGGTGGTCGCCGAGGCGGACGCCCGGCGTGTGGAGCGGGTGCTGCGCAACCTGGTGGTCAACGCGGTCGAGCACGGTGAGGGCCGGGACGTCGTCGTACGCCTGGCCTCCGCGGGCGGCCGGAGCGGCGGCGCGGTGGCCATCGCGGTACGGGACTACGGCGTCGGGCTGCGGCCCGGCGAGGCGACGCGGGTCTTCAACCGGTTCTGGCGCGCCGACCCGGCCCGGGCCCGTACGACCGGCGGCACGGGCCTCGGCCTGTCGATCGCGGTCGAGGACGCCCGGCTGCACGGCGGCTGGCTGCAGGCGTGGGGCGAGCCGGGCGGCGGTTCCCAGTTCCGGCTGACGCTGCCGCGTACGGCGGGCGAGGCGCTGCGCGGCTCGCCGATCCCCCTGGAGCCGGAGGACTCGCGGCGCAACCGCGCCCGTAGCCGCGCGGCCGGGCACCGCGCCATCGAGGCACGCAAGCCCGTGATCACGGTCCCGGCCCAGTCCGGGAACGGCGCCGCGGAGGCCGCGCCGCACCCGGGCACGAGCGGTGCGGCAGGCAGCGGAGAGGCGTCGCACGAAGGCCCCGCGCACAACGGGGCGGGGCACAGCGGCACTGTGCACAGTGGCACCGTGTACGGCGGTGCCGCGCACAACGGGGCGGGGTCGAACGGGGCGGCGCCCAAGGAGACGCCGGCCGGCGACACCACGGACGCGCATACCCGTACGGGTGAAGCCCGGGACGGCGAGGGACGGGAGGACGAGCTTCGTGATCGGCGCTGATCGCGGTCGCGGGCGCGGCCGCGCCGGAAGGCCATACCGGGACCGCCGCCTCCGTACCGTCGCGGTGCTCGCCGCCGGGGCGATGCTGCTGGCCGGCTGCGCGTCGATGCCGGACGACGGTGAGTCGCTGCCGGTCGACCAGGCGTCCCGCGCGGACGCCGACTCGCAGGTGCGGGTCTACGGCGTGCCGCCGCAGGACGGGGCGCAGCCGACCGACATCGTGCGCGGCTTCCTCGACGCGCTGACCAGCGATGAGGCCAACCTCCGCACGGCCAAGCAGTATCTGGCGGCGCCCGCCCGCAAGACCTGGCAGCCGTTCGCGACCACCAAGGTCCTTCAAGAGCGCCCTAAGGCCACCCCGGAGGGCACTCCGGCCAACCGTGAGGACGCCAAGGGCTTCACCGTCACGCTCGAGGGCACGCAGGTCGCCACGGTGGACCGCAAGCACGCCTACACGCCTCAGGAGAAGGCGTACCAGGAGACGATGCACCTGGCCCGGGAGAACGGGCAGTGGCGCATCGACCGGCTGCCGAACGGGCTGGTGCTGGGGCTGCCGGACTTCCAGCGCATCTATCAGCCCGTCAACAAGTACTACTTCGCGTCCTACAAGTCCGAGGCCGGGGAGCCGAGGGCGGGCAAGAACGTGCTCGTCGCCGACCCCGTGTACCTCCGGCAGCGGATAGATCCCGTCACGGCCAGCGTGAACGCGCTGCTGCAGGGGCCGACCAACTGGCTGCAACAGGTGGCGGTTTCCGCGTTCCCGAAGGACACGCACGTCACGCGGCCCACGCTGACGCTGGACGACTCCAACGCGTTGCGGGTACGGCTCAGCAAGGAGGCGACCGGCGCGGACGGCAATCAGTGCAGGCGGATGGCCGCCCAGGTGCTCTTCACGGTGCAGGGCATGGCGCGCGCTTCGAAGGTCAGCGAGGTGGAGCTCCAGAAGGACAGCGGTGACTCGCTGTGCAAGCTGAAGCAGGAGGAGGCGGCGGACCGTTTCGGCCAACAGGCCCGGGTACGGCACACCGCGCTGGAGTACTACGTCGACGGTGACCACCGGGTGGTCAGCATGACGGATACCGCGACCGACGCGACCCCGGTGCCGGGACCGCTCGGTACGGGGAAGATCGCGCTGCGCTCGGTGGGCGTGGCACACGGCGAGGAGACCGCCGCCGGCGTCTCGCTGAACGGGCGCGCGCTGTACGTCGCCGCCCTGGACGAGATGTCCAAGCGCGCCGAGGTACGGCTGCGCAGCAAGGCGAAGACCGAGACGGACGGGCTGACCGCGCCGAGCTGGGACGGCCTGGGCGATCTGTGGATCGCGGACCGGGACGACGACGGGTCGCGGCTGCTGCGGCTGCGGTCGGGTAAGGGCGAGCCGCAGGAGGTCGAGGTTGCCGGGCTCGGCAAGCGGCGCATCAAGTCGATCAGGGTGGCGTCCGACGGCATCCGGATCGCGATGCTCATCGAGGACAAGGGGCGGACGACCCTGCAGCTGGGCCGCGTGGAGCGCGGCGGTACGGCGATGAACCCCAAGCTGTCCGTACAGGCGCTGCGCCCGATCGCGCCGCAGCTGGAGGACGTGGTGGCCGCTTCCTGGGCGGGCGACAGCCGGCTGGTCGTGGTCGGCCGGGAGTCCGGCGGGGTGCAGCAGATGCAGTTCATGGAGACGGACGGTTCGGCGTCCAACACGCAGACGCTGCCCGGTGTGAACGGCGTCGAGGCGGTGGCGGCCTCGGAGGACGAGACCCGGCCGCTGATCGCGGACGCGGACGAGGGCATCGTCCGGCTGCCGGTGGACGCGAACTGGAAGACGGTGGCGACCCGCGGCACGGGTCCGGTCTACCCGGGCTGAGCCGGGCCGCCGCGACGAGCCGGGGGCGAGATCGAGCCGAGCTGAGCCGAGCTGAGCCGAGCCGGGTCGAGCCGGGGCGATCATGGCCGCCCAGCCCGCCTCAGCCCACAAAGGTTCATTTCCGCAGGTCAAGTGGCCTGTACCCACGCTGCCCCCGACCGCATCGCCGAAGTTATCCACAGGGGTGGTGGGCGGGCGGTTG
>NZ_NHSG01000035.1:0-6237 GCF_020024005.1 Streptomyces purpurogeneiscleroticus | reverse complement strand
ACGGCAAGGAGCTGCGCTGGAACCGGGCCTCGCAGGAGGTCAAGAACATCATCCAGCTGCTGAAGACGACGCTGGAGAAGAACGACGGCACCGCGCAGCACACGCTGTCCAAGGCGAAGGCCGCGGTGGACAACATCGGCTGACCCTTTGGGTGGCTTGGCTGGTAACGGGGAGCTGAGGTAGGCATGGCCGGCTGGGATCTGGATCCGCAGGGGATTCAGGGTGTGCTGAAGACGACCGGTGAGATGGCCGGGAAGATCGAGACGCATACCAAGGCGTACGGGGACCATCTGCAGTCCGCGGCGACCAGCGCGGGCACGATCACCGCCGAGGGCGGCGGTCAGGGCGGGGAAAAAGCGGCCGGGGGGCTGGTGGCGCTGGCGCTGTCGCAGTTTTCCGAGCACACCATCAATGACCTGAAGTTCATCGCGATGCGGGCGGGCAAGTCGCTCAACGGTGCGGTGGACGCCACGACGGCCTACACCAACGGTGATCTGGAGATGGCCGCGGAGGCGCAGCGCAAGGCGTTGGGGGCGGTGGATGTGGATCCGAGCAAGCCGGGGGCACAGCAGGCATGAAGATCGAGCTGAAGCCTGATCAGATCCCGCAGTACACCGGTGATCTGGCGCAGCTGGAGAAGGACCATGCGGCGCTGAAGACTGATGCCGGGCATATCCGCACCACCGGCTCGGACGTCCACTCCCATTTCCAGGGCCTGTCCGCGTACTACAAGGCGCCCGAGGCCGAGCAGCTCTTCGCCACGACGAAACCGGTGCAGGACCGGGCGGATGGCTTCGCCGACGGCCTGGAGACGGTGGCCTCGGCGCTGTCCGCCTACGCCGACGAGATCCGGCCCCTGGTGCCGAAGCTGGCGGCGCTGAAGACCCAGGCGCAGAACTTCATCCGGGATCACAAGGACGATGAGGACGGGGATTACGACGAGGATCTGATCGCCGAGCACAACCGGATCCGGGATGACATCACCGCCACGGTGGCGGCGTTCTGGGCGGCGGAGCGGACCTGCCACAACAAGATCACCGCGTTGTGGGGCGGCACCCAGATGGTGGCCGGGGACGGCTCGGACAAGCAGAACCAGTACGGCTTCAGCGCCGAGGACATGAAGAACGCCAAGCTGCCCTGGGGTGACCCGGTGGAGGAGCAGCACCACTGGTACGAGGTCGGCCACTGGGTGAAGTCCTTCGTGTGGGACGGGCTGATCGTCGATGGCATCTGGGGCACCATCAAGGGCCTGGGGACCCTGGTGGGCTTCGGCGGCTGGGATGCGATGGGGCAGGCGTGGAAGGGCCTGGCGCAGCTGGCCACCGGTTTGGCGATCTCCTCCATTCCCGGGGTCGGCGCGGCGTTCTGGACGCTGCCCGAGGACAAGCTGCCCTCCTGGCTGCGGGATTCGCGGACCGCGATGAAGGAGACCGGGAAGGCCCTGGTGGCCTGGGACCAGTGGGGCAAGAACCCCGCCCGGGCGGCGGGCGCGGTGACGTTCAATGTCGTCACCACCGTCTTCACCGGCGGCGCGGGTGGCGCGGCGGCCGGCGCGGGCAAGGCCGGCGCGGTCGCCAAGGCCCTCTCCGTCGCCGGTAAGGCGGGCAAGGTCATCGACCCGATGACCTATGTCGCCAAGGGCGCGGGCGCCGGCCTCACCAAGATCGGCGACATTGCCAAGAGCATCAAGGGCATCGGGAAGATCGATGTCCCCGCGCTGCCGGCGGACGCGATCAGGCTGCCGGAGGGGTCGCTCAAGCTGCCCGACGGTACGGTCCGGCTGCCCGAGGGCGCGGCGGTTCCCGCGGGGGCGACCAGGCTGCCGGACGGCAACGTGCGGCTCCCCGACGACGTACCGGCGCTGCCGGAGAACGCCACCAGGCTGCCGACGAATCCGGGCGAGCCGGCCCGGTACTTCGACGGCGACGGCAACGTCCTCGACCAGCACGGCAACGTCCTGGACCGCGCCGACAACGCGCCGCGGGAAGGCTCCCCGGACGTCCGCCCGGCCACCGCTGCGGACACTCCGCGGGTGGAATCTCCGGCCCACGTCCAGCAGCCGGTCCTGGTCGGCGCGGGCGCCCACGCAGGGGACAACGTCCCCGGCGCCCACCTCGTCGACGATGCGCCCGGCACTCACCTGGGCGACCAGGCACCGGGTACTCACCTCGGCGACCAGGCGCCCGGCACTCGCCTCGGTGACCACGCCCCCGGTGGGAATGCCGGTAACCACCTGCCCGGTGGGACCGCCCACGACCTCGGCCACGGCCCCGCGGCGAGCCATGAACCGCCCACCGGCGGCGGACACGGCGACGGCCCCGCGGGCGGCGGCGATCACACCCCGGGCGGTGGGGACCACACCCCCGGCACCGGGGACCACGTCCCGGGCGGTGCCGGGGACGACCTGCCCGGCGGCTCCGGCTCCGACCACCTGCCGCCCCCGCCGCACGGCGGTGACCTCGGCGGTCTCGGTCCGGCCGTGCCCGACGGCCCGCGCGGCAATCTGCCCGACGGCTCCTGGGCGGGCGAGAACGGCCTGCGCCTGGACCGGGAGGCGAACGCCGCCGCCGACGACTTCATGCGCCGGTCCGCCGAGGCGGAGCCGCGTATCACCGAGTCGATGCAGGGCATCGCGGGCAAGGTCGACGACGGCAAGCTGATCGGCCTGGAGTACCGCCTCAAGGGCGAGGACTCCCTCAAGCGCAAGCTCGCCACGGACATGCTCGAGGACATCGCCGTGGACCACGGCCGGGTGCTCGGCGACATCAAGGACTCCATCCGCTACACGATGGAGGTACCGGCCAACAACTACACCCACGGTGTGCAGCAGGCGATCCACGACCTGCAGGCCAAGGGCTTCGAGAACGTCACGTTCAAGAACACCTGGGACTCCGCCGGCTACAAGGGCATCAACTCCACCTGGCGGGACCCGGTCAGCGGCCAGGTCTTCGAGCTGCAGTTCCACACGGCGGACAGCTTCGCGGCCAAGATGGACGGCCACGCGCTGTACGAGAAGGAGCGGCTGCCCGGCGTCACCCCGGACGAGCTCGCCGCGATCAAGGCCGAGCAGTCCGACCTGTTCGGGAGGGTGCCGGTCCCGCACGACGCGGGCGCCATCCGCCTCGGCGGCCACGGCCCCACCGACCTCGCGACCGCACTCGGCAAGGACGCCGACTCGGTCGCCGACGACCTCGGGAGGGCGGGCGACGACACCGGCGGCCTGGCCGACGACGCCGGCGACGTGGCGGACGACGCCGGTGACCTGGGCGACGACGCGGCGGACGGTACGCGTGACGGTGGCGACAGCCCTTACACCGACGGCCCCGACGGTGGCTGGAGCGGCGCCGGGTGGGTGGAGAAGCCGGACTTCGTCAACGACCCGGACTCCGTCGTCGCGGCGGAGATGTACGAGAACATCCGTGCAACCGACAACAAGGTCGACCTCCCGGCGGTCTCCAGGACCACCGGTGTCGACGAGTCCGTGCTCCGCCAGGTCAAGAGCCATCTCTTCCGGTCACAGCACGTGGTGGCCATTGGTCCGGACACGTTCAAGAAGGGCCTCTTCACTCCGCGCAAGGACATCGGCGAACTGTGGCTCGCCGCACGCGAAGGGAAGCTGTCGGAAGAGGGCGTGCAGCAGTTCAAGCACCTCATGGCCCACGAGTTCGTCGAGAGCCGCCTCATGAAATCCGGTCTCCCCTACATCCGTGAGTACGAACACCTCTGGGAACTCGACCCCCGGGACGGGAAGTACGGCCGGCCGCAGTTCCCGCAGGATCTGCGGGACGCGGGAGCGCATGACATCGCGCCCAACGACAAGATCGGCGGCTTCCGGCACTGGAGGTCTCTGGGCATCGAGCCGCCGAACGTGAAGCTGGCCGACGATTTGTCCAACATCGACGACGTGGTGAAGGCTATCCACCAAGTGTTGCGTTCGAAGGGGATGGACCTGCAGTGAGTGCCGAACTGCCACGCGCCGTGCTGGAGCAGCTGCGTGCCGTCGACTGGTACGGCGACTGGGAGAAGGCCAACAACCACCGGCGGTCGCGTGCTCTACTCATGCGGGAATACCTGCGCCGTGCGGCTCTGTGGGCACGTGAGTACGGTGCCGAGGACGAGTGGCCGTTCTTCGACGCTTCGGAGTACGCCGCCCCCGGGTTCGAGCCGGCTCCCGAGCTCGCGGCCGAGCTGGAGGAGTACGTGTCGCACCTCGGCACCCCCTCCACCCAGCGGGTCTGCCGGGGTGCCGTACGGTGGGCCGCCCTGCGCGAGGCCGGGGTCGGCCTGCCCGAGCTGCCCGATCCGTACGAGCCCCTGCTGCTCATGTTCGGGCGGGGCGGCGGGTATTCCATCGAGGAATTCATCGACCTGTACGGCGTAATGATCCCGCACGGGAACCTCGAATCCAATCTGAACGCTGAGCCGTTTCTCTCGCTCGCTCCCAGTACGCTCGACGTTCTCGATTCCGGGGCCGAAGGCCGGATCTCGTATTTCGCAAAGATCAGCGAGGGGTATCCGCGCAGCAGCCCGCGGGGGATCCTGCGGCGCCGTCTGGTCGGCAGGGAGTCCGAAACGTACGACGAGGCATTCACCCGGAACCTCCGGTGGGAACCGACCGAATATCTCAAGCTGTATGCCTTGGGGCACAACGACATCGATCATGTGCAGATCACCGAGGTCGAGGCCGCTGCCTTCATCGAATCGATGACGGAAAAACTGACGGGGATCCGGCCGGCGGGCTGACCGGTGTGGAGCGTGTCCGGACCGACCCGGCCGAGCCGGTATGTGTCCGGCGCGCGAGAGGCGGCGTGAGCGCCGGTGGCGGGCCATGAAGGGGGTGCTGGCGTGCCGAGTGCCGTGCTGATGCGATTGCGGGGCATCACCTGGGACGACGACTTCAGCGTGTCGCTCGGGCACGCCCGCTCCCGGGCCCTGCTTATGCGCGAGTACCTGCGCCGTGCCGCGCTCTGGGCGCGTGCGTACGGTGCCGAGAACGCGTGGCCGTTCTTCGACGTCGCGGAGTATGTGGACCCGTCCGTCGAGCTGGACGCCGAGATCTCGGCCGAGCTCGACGAATACATTCGCCGGCACGTCGGCACGCCCTCCATCCAGAAGTCGTGCCGGGGCGCCGTGTATTTCGCGGCCGTGCGCGCGGAGACCAAAGCGGAATTGCCGGACCTGCCCGACATGTATGAGCCGCTGTTGCTGATGTTCGAGCGCGGCGGTGGTTATGCCATCGAGCAGTTCATCGATCTGCAAGGGGTGGCGATTCCGCGGGGAAGCCTGGAGAACAACCTCTCCGCCATCCCGTTCCTCACCCTTGCGCCCGCCACGCTCGACGCCCTCGACGGCCGGGGCCGGATCACGTACTACGCGAAGATCAGCGAAGGCTGTCCGCGCAGCAGCCCCCGGAGCATCGTGCGCCGCCGCGTCATCGGCAATGGGGATGAGACGTACGACGAAATATTCACGCGGAATTTCCGCTGGGAGCCGGCCGATTTCCTCGACGAGGTCGGCCATGTCCGGATCACCGAGCCCGAGGCCGCCGCTGTTATCGAAAAGGTAATTCAGGGGTGCGCGTAAGCGGGTCAGAGGGCGAGTCTCAGGTGTGGGCCGTGGGAGCGGGAGACGCAGATGAGCATGGTGTCGCCGGCTGCGCGTTCCGCGTCCGTGAGGAGGTGGTCGCGGTGGTCGGGGGTGCCGGACAGTACTTCGGTCTCGCAGGTGCCGCAGTTGCCGGCGCGGCAGGAGGAGAGGACTTGTACGCCGGCGTCCTCCAGCGCCTCCAGGATCGAACGGTTGGGCGGTACGCGTACGGTGAGCCCGGAGTCGGCCAGCTCGACCTCGAAGGAGCGGCCCTCGGCGGGGGCCGGGCGGAAGCGCTCCACCCGTAGCGCGTCCTCCGGGAGGCCCGCCGCCTCGCACTGCTTTTCGGCCGCGGCGAGCAGCGCCTCGGGGCCGCAGGCGTACACGAGGGTGCCCGGGGTCGCGGCCCGTAGGTAGCCGGCCAGGTCCAGTAGTCCGTACTCGTCCTCCGGGCGCAGCGTGACGCGCTCCCCGTGTGCGGCGAGCCGGTCGGCGTACGCCATCGAGGCGCGGGTCCGGCCGCCGTACAGCAGCCGCCAGTCCGTCCCGGCGGCCCACACCTGAGACTCGCCCTCTGACCCGCTTACGCGCACCCCTGAATTACCTTTTCGATAACAGCGGCGGCCTCGGGCTCGGTGATCCGGACATGGC
>NZ_NHSG01000034.1:0-6227 GCF_020024005.1 Streptomyces purpurogeneiscleroticus | reverse complement strand
TTTACTTGTTGCCCTTGTCGGAGGGCGGGTGGTGGGCGGTGTGGCGGCCGTCGCCGTTGTAGCGGTGCTGGTGCAGGTGGTGCGGCGTGAGCGGGTTCATTGCCGTCACATCGCGCGGAGTGATCTGGAAACTCTGCCAGTGCACCGGCATGGGTGCCTGGTCCTCGTCCCGCGGGATGTGGTGGTATCCCACCTGCACCCAGGTGACGGGCCTGGTCAGTTTCTCGCCGTCGACGAACTGCCCGACGTGGTCGAGGCGGCTGAGTTCGGGCGACATCTTGTTGTCGCTGGCGTACCGTTCGCCCGCCTTGTACTCCGTGAAGTAGATGTCCTTCTCGGTGAAGGGCCGCCCGGTGTACCGGTGGGGGTTGTGGTGGACGATCTCCCAGGAACGCGGGTGCCCATCGGTATTCTTGTGCTTGCTGACGATGCGCCACCAGCGCTGGGTGTGCGCGTCGGTGAGGCCGCCCATCTCCTGCTGGACGGATTTCCGGGTGGTTTCGTGCAGGGGGGTCCTGGGCTCCTTCTTGGAGTAGCCGGTCTGCCGGGTCTCGTACTGCTCGACCCGGGAGGTCGGTGTGCTGTCGGGGTCGAAGACCAGCCGCCAGAAGACGTTGTGGTAGTGGCTGGTGGAGTATGCCTTGCTGCCCTCGCCGAGCGGCCAGCCGGTGCCGTCCGCGGCGTTGAAGTCGCCGGGGGAGAGATTGCCGGCGGATCCCAGCTTCGGTGTGATCGTGCCGTCGTCGGAGAAGTTCCACTGATTGATGTAGTGGTAGTGCCCGGCCTCGTTGACCGTGTACACGACCAGGTCCTGCCCCTGCTGGGCCTCATTACCCCGGTGGGCACTGCGGGGCAGGTCATCGCTGTCACCGTGGTAGGCGAAACCACGCTCCTGGGTGGTGACGCACAGGCCGCTGACGGTCTCTCCCTGCGTGGCGAGGTTGCTCCGGATCTGCCGGAGGGCGCCGCCGGGACAGTCCTTGGGACGGAGCGGATTGGCGTGGGCCCCCAGCTCGTCGGCGGTGAGGTCGGAGTACTCGGCCGTGCCGTTGTCATAGGGGACGTGAATCTGCGCCAGAGCGGCGCGGTGCAGGATCTTGATCGGTTCCGCCTGCCCCTTGGGCTGGAAGGTGATGTCTTCCAGTACGAGCCCTTCCAGGCGTGTGTCGTGCCAGCACATCCGCCAGGTACCGCCGCCCCTGAGCGTGTGTTCGATGGCGTTGCCGGGGCTGCAGGCACGGGCAGCGGTGTGCTGCGTGTCCGCACCTGTTCGCGCGGCGCCCGCCGCCACGGCAGCGGCGGGCAGTGCGGACGGCAGCAGCAGCGCCAGGGACGCGGCCGTGGTGAGGGGCCGGAACACTTTCTTCATGAGGAAAGCCCTCCGCTCTTGGCTCGGAGTCGGTGCACAGAGCGGTCACTGAGGTTGATCACGTAGTTGCTGGCGTCGATCCTCGGGCCATCGGGCACACGGGTGGTTACCTGGACGCAGCGCTCGGCGCCGCATGCGCGGAGCGGACCCCTCCGGGCGCCCTGTGGCTCATAGGTCCAGCCCTGGACCCGCAACTGCTCGACACGGGTGAGTTGGCCGCCTGTGGCCTTGGCGAAGTCCTGCCGCAAGCCGTCGCCGAGCGGGTCGCCGAGCAGCAGCGCCGCCGCCTCCTGCGCCTCCTCCCGGGTGGGGGGAGGCTGAACACCGTGTACCGTCTTGGAGCTCTCGACCTTCTGCGACAGGAGGTCGACCGTCTTATGGGTCAGGGTGTCGTCCCTGTAGTCGTAGAAGCGGACCACTGCCTTCCGCTCCCAGGTGCCGCCGACCGACGGTGGGCTCTCGGCCAGGTCGGTGCCGAGGTACTGCGGCCTGCCCTGCTCCCTTTTGACGTTCTCGCTGGCCGTGCGCAGCTCCGTGTCCTCTGCGAGCGCCAGTTGCTGCGCCCGTTCGATCTCCGCGGACGTCAGAGGATCACGCCACGGACCGGGCCCGGTCCTGCCGTCCGCAGTGGGCGCGGGCGCCAGAGCCGTCGAGGTCGGCGCGCCGCCGGCCGGCGGCCGGCCGGCGGCGCTGGTGGCCGCCAGAGGAACGGTCCCGGTGATCATCACGGTGGCGGCGGCCGCGGTCAGTACCGTGCCGCCCGCCAGGCTCCACAGGACCGCTCGGCGCCTCGCCGCCGGCGGCACCACCCGTCGCTTCCCGGCCCCTGCCCTGCGTGCGTCCGTCATGCCCGTCCCTCCCTGCCACGTCCTCGCAGCGGAACCCGCGCACGGCCAAAGTAGGAGCCCGTCCGCCACGGCGCGCCGCCCGAACCGGCCCCTCCTCAGGTACAACCTCACGCCCGGAATGGCCCACTCACCGTCTGGCCTCGGGACGTCCCGTTCGAACGGCACAGGCACCCACGACGCAGGGAGGTGGCGGGCGGCTGGCGTGGCTACCCCCTCCTCGGCACCGGAGGCGGTTCCGGTCCGGGAAAATCGACCGGCTGGCGGCGGGGTTCAGTGCCCGCGAGCGGGGCACCGGCGGCGCCCTCCATAGCCGCGGCGATGCCCTTTGCCGGCATACGGGACCCGGCGGGGTACCCCTCGTGCCGGGTACGGCGGTCGGGCCCGGTCGAGCGCCGCATGTGAGGCACACATGTGAGGCACCGGGCGCACTGAAACACCTGCCAGACGCCGGGCACGGGTGAGTCCACGATCGCGGTGACCGTGTCGTGCTCGCAGCGGGCAACAACGTTCTCTCTGGCTTCCCAGAGCTGGAGCTACTCCCGGCTGAGGGAGCCTTTGCTGTGGTCGGTGTGCTCGCCGGTCGCTGGGCGAGGCGCCCGCCGGCGCTCACAGCACGCGACAACGACCAACGAACCGGCCCGGGCATACGAGGGGAGCCATGCTGTGAGGGGCACTGACAGGGACGCCCCCTGCGCCGCTGCCTCCCTACGCTGGCTGACGCAGCGGGAGATCGTCGCAATCCCGAAAAGCGTGCGGTCACAACGGATGGCGGAGAACATCGATGTCTTCAGCTTCCACCTGACCGATGACGAAATGACACGCATCACCACCCTGAACGCAGGCCGCAGTCACATCTTCGACCATTACGACCCCGAAGCGGCCAAGTGGCTCGGCTCAACCCGGTTCGACACCTGAACCCGCCCAGCCCAGCCCGAGGTCGGCGAGTTGGGCGATCTGGTGGTCGGCGAGCTGGGCGAGGTGGTGGTCGGTGAGTTCGGCGCACCGATACTGCCTGCGCAGGTGGCCAAGTACTGCCCGATGGGCACCATCCCTCGTCCGTGCCCCACACCGTGTCCTGGCGCGGGGCACAGCGCCCAGTGGCCCGCCGGTAGGCCGCAGGGCAGCGAGCTTGCTCTCCCCGGTTTCCTCGCCCGGCTCACTCGTCGTCGCCCCCGGCTCTGGGCGCCGGCCATGGAATGAACGGCCCGCTGAGCACTGCGTGTCGGCGGGCCGTTCGTTGGGCGTGCGGGTGGGCGTCCTCCGGCGTCAGCGCGCCGGGTGCAGAACCATCGCGGAGCCGCCGTCACGTCGCTTCGGCTCGGCGACCGCCTGCGTGCGGCCGTCGGGCCGGAATTCCAGGGCCGCCACGGCCCCGATCTCCGGTGAGGGAGTGAAGGTCGACGGGGCGAGGACGAAGCGCTGGCCGAGACGCTCCAGGGCCGTGCGTTCCGGCGAGTCGAGGAAGACCGGCTCGGCCTCGGTCTTGGCCGAGTTGCGTTGCGAGATGCGCGGCGCGGCCACCGCTTGCGGCAGCGTCATGCCCAGGTCGATCCGGTTGACGAGGGTCTGCAGCACCGTGGTGATGATGGTCGCGCCGCCCGGCGAGCCCACCGCGATGAACGGCTTGCCGTCCTTGAGCACGATCGTCGGCGACATACTGCTGCGCGGACGCTTGCCGGGACCCGGCAGATTCGGATCCGGCACCCCCGGCGTGACCGGCGTGAAGTTGAAGTCCGTCAGCTCATTGTTGAGCAGGAATCCGCGGCCGGGCACGGTGATGGCCGAGCCGCCGGTCTGTTCGATCGTCAGGGTGTAGGAGACCACGTTGCCCCAGCGGTCGGACGCCACGAGGTGGGTTGTCGACGGTCCCTCGTACGCCTCCTTGCTGCCGGTGCCCTTGACGCACCCGGAGCCGGGCTTGCGCGGGTCCCCGGGAGCCAGCGGGCTGGTGAGCGTGGCGTCCGGCCGGATCAGGCAGGCGCGCTCCTTGGCGAAGTCCTTGGAGAGCAGTTCCCGCGTCGGTACGTCGGAGTACTTCGGGTCGCCCACCCAGCGGTTGCGGTCGGCGAAGGCGATCCGGCTGGCCTCCAGGTAGTGGTGGAGCGCCTGGACCCGGTCGTCCTTCGACAGGCGGAAGTTCTCCAGGATGTTCAGGGCCTCGCCGACGGTGGTGCCGCCGGAGGAGGACGGCGCCATGGAGTAGACGTCCAGCCCGCGGTAGTTGGTCCTGGTCGGGGCCTGCCCCAGTGCTGCATAGCGCGCGAGGTCGCCCGTCTCCATCAGCCCGGGGCGGACGGGCTCGGCACCATCGGCCATGGGCGGCTTCCGGACCGTACGCACCACCTCACGCCCGAGGTCGCCGTGGTAGAGCGCGCCGACGCCGTCGCGTGCGAGTTCCCGGTACGTACGGGCCAGACCCGGGTTGCGGAACCGCGAGCCGACCTCGGGGAGCTTGCCGCCCGGCAGGAACAGGTCGCTGGTGGAGCGGAACTTCCGGAAGCGGTCCTCGTTCATCTCGGTCTGCGCACGGAATTGGTGGTCGACGACGAAGCCGCCGTCGGCGATCCGAGTGGCCGGCTTCAAGGCCCGGGCGAGCGAGACCGTGCCCCAGTCGTGCAGTGCCTTTTGCCAGGTCGCAGGGGTGCCCGGAATGCCCACGGACAGGCCCGAGTTGACGGCCTCGTCCATGGGGATGGGCTTTGTCGTCGACGGGTCGATGAAGGAATCCGAGCGCATACGGGCCGGGGCGGTCTCACGGCCGTCGATGGTACGCACCCGGTGGGCCGCAGCGTCGTAATAGACCATGTAGCCACCACCGCCGACTCCCGCGGAGTACGGCTCGACCACACCGAGCGCGGCCGCGGTGGCCACGGCGGCGTCCACAGCGTTGCCACCGTGCTTGAGGACGTCGATCCCGGCCTGGGACGCGTAGGGGTTGACGCTGGAGACCGCGCCGCCACTGCCCACGGCGACGGGCTGCTCGGCGGGTGGCTGTGGCCCTGAACGAGTGGGGGCGGCGTCGGCAGGGGTGGCCTCGGCAGGGGTGGCGTTGGAACGCGCGGCGGTAGCGGCAGAACCGACAGCGCTGGACGGCAGCACGAAGGGGAGAGAAAACACTGTCGCCGCGGATACGGCAGCGACGATGGTACGGCGGACACCCATGGAGCCTCCGAGGAATCGAGCGAAAGGGTTTCCCGAAACCTTGGTGTACGGCGGATGCTTCAGCAATGATCATGGGCAAGATTTGCGCGAAATATGAGGTTCCTCGCCGGTAGCCAAAAAGCCGTCGAGAAACCCTCCAACATTCCGCTCGAATCGCCCTTCACGCTCCCCTTTGCATGCCTCTTCGGGTGCCCCGCCAGTCGCCCTCCGGCTCCGCACTCCGTCGGTTTCGACAGTCGCGCCACTCTGTCCGCTCGCCCACTCGGCGCGCCTGACCAGCATCGACATAAGGCGCGTGATCCGCTATCGCGCCCCCGGGCCGGGGGAGGGAGGTGCCTCGGGGGCGCGACGCGGCCCGGCGCCATACGGACACCGGAGCGGGCGTCCCGCAACCACGGGGGAACATGCGCGGGCGCCCAGGCCAGGAATTGCGCCTGACGGAAAAGACCCTAAGCAAATGTGCCGGTACTTCACCACCGGCCTGATCAAAGCTTGAGGGTTACTTCCCGGTCGCACGGCTATTTGAGCGGCAATTGAGAGTTACCACCCGGTCACCGTCACCCGGAAATCCGAGACGGGCAAACGTGCATCCCCCCGGTGCGGACACACTTCTGTCCATCGAGGCATGGCGCAGTGCGGCGATAGCCAAGGCTGGCGGGCGGGAGCCGGCCGAGCCGACCGACACCGTCTTCAGCGCGCCGGCTCTCACGTGCGGCCCGTCGACGGCGTCTCTCACCAGTAGGTGCCCATCGAGCGGGACCGCGGCGCGTTGCTGCCGAACCCGTGCCCACTTCGTTGCTTCGTCCTGCTCCACCAGGCCGACGCCGACCTCCTCACCCACCCCTGTG
>NZ_NHSG01000033.1:0-6219 GCF_020024005.1 Streptomyces purpurogeneiscleroticus | reverse complement strand
TCCCTCCCCCCGGGAGGCCCCCGTCTCCGCACCGCGCATGACATTTCGGCTGTGCCGGCGCCAGTTGAGTAATCCATCCGGGCAGCACGGAACCGCCCCATAGATCATCATTTGTCGCTTCGTGTCATGGCATGCGAAGCAGGGTCAATCTAAACCATCGGGGCCCGTCTGAAGAGAGGGATGTGTGGGTTTTGTGCTCAAGATTTGGAGACGATTCGACAAACCAGTGACGGACCAGTGACCACTCGCGGGTGCTCCGATGGCGCAGACAGCCTTGTGACCTGCGACAACGGGTGTTCTCCGAGTTGACCGAAAACTGTGTGGCGGCTAAACCGGGCAGGCTCAGCTTTCCGCCGCTGTCCGCACCCCGAAGGCCACCAGTACGGCTCCTGCCAGGCGGCTCATCCCCCGCCGGAATCGAGGTGTGTCGATTGCCGTGCGCGCGGTGGCGATCACTGATGTCCAGAACAGCAGCCATACCAACACGACGGTTATATGTGCGATCGCAAGCGTGGCAATCTGGGGCCCGACAGGGCGGGTGGAGGTCAGAAACTGCGGCACCAGGGTGAGATACACCGACGCGGCCTTCGGATTGAGGACGTTGGACCACAGTCCCTGGCCGAATCCTCCGAGTTGGGCCCACGGCAGGCGCCACCGCCCGCGTGCCGCAGGTTCCACGCCTCGACGTGCAGAACGCCACGTCGTCACACCCAGCCAGATGAGATAGACACCGCCCAGGAGCTTCACCATCGTCAGCGCCCGAGCCGACGACATGACGAGGGCGGACAGACCGACCGCGGCAAACGTCGCATGGACCAAGAGCCCGCACGCCGAGCCGAATGCGACGCGCACACCATCCACTCGCGAACCAGCAAACACCTGCTGCGTGACCAGCGTGAAGCTCGTGCCGGGAATCAATGTCAGGGGTATGACCGCGGCCATGAAGCCGAGCACCGGATGCCACTGCACACGACGAGCCTACGCAGGGCCGCAACGCGGCGTACGCGACGTGGCGTACGCCGCGCATGCGGCCGGTGTCACCGTCACGGGGACGTTGCCGTCAGGAGCGGGAGGCCGTCCCGTGGCGACGGGCCAGGACGATCAAGGCGCCTCCGGTGGCCAGGCACAGCGCGGCGCCGGCGGCGAGGAATCCCACCCCGTCGTCGCCGGTGCGGGCCAGTTCGTCCGGAGCGGCGGGGCCGCTCGCGGTGATGACCGGCGGCGGGGTCCAGGTACCGGCGAGCACGGACTGCCGCGGCCAGTACATGCGGAGCATCACGTTGAACGGCCCTGTGGGTGCGGGCAGCCAGTTGGCCTGTTTGCCGGCTGCCGGCGGGTCGTGCTGAATGTAGATGTCCACGGAGTTGTCGCTGTTGGGCCTGGGCTTGACCGTGTGGCCGATCTCGTAGCGGTTGAGGGCGTTGGGCACGAGGAAGCCCTGCTGGTCGTACATGGTCAGGGACCAGAAGGCGTTCGCCGGCGGGGTGCGGCCGGGCGGGAAGTGGAGGGTGTACCGGCGTTCACCGGTCAGCTGCCGGCCCTTGCTGTCGGTGAAGACGGTGGGGTAGACGGCGTCCTGAGGCAGGTTGGCGCCCAGGCCCTGCCAGGCCGTGGCGGCCCGGCGCAGGTAGTCGGTCCCGTAGCGGCCGAGGTCGGTCGCGACCCGCCAGCCGTTGACGTCCTCGCCGAGGCCGGACACCGCTTTCTGGATCTTCTGCTGGCCCGCGGTGACGGCTTCACGCAGTGCCCGTGCGGTGGCCGTTCCCTTCGCGTTGATGTCGAACGGCTTGCCCGGGCTGATGCCGAGCCGTTTCAAGGTGGCGGCCATGGGGGCGTCCGCCGGGACGGCCGGATTGGTCGCCATGGCCGAGGCCAGCCGGGAGAAGAACGCCGTGGCGTCCATGCGGGCGACGCGGTCCGCCGGCGGGGTGGTGGGCACGGACGGGTCGACCCGGCCCGCGGGCGGGGTGTAGGCACGGCCGTACCGGCTGAGCGGCGTCAGGGTGTACTGCGCCGCCAGGGCGCGTACGGCGGGGAGGTCCGCAGGGCCGTTGAGCTGGGTGCGCCCGATGATCCAGGCGGAGTCGGTCGGGGACTTGATCCGCTTGACACCGGCAGGGAGGGTGCCGTGCCACTCGGGCCCGGTGACGGCGAAGTCCCCCGCCTTGGTGCCGGTGGTCCGTTTGCCCGGCGAGGCGATGACGTCCGTCCATGCGCTGAGGATCGGCATCAGGTAGTAGCGGCCCCGGGTGTCGGGCACGTGCAGGACCACCGGCCCGGCCTTCAGGTCCAGCCAGGCCGAGGAGTACAGGGTGTCCACATTGGGTGAGACCACCGTCCTGAACTCGGGGCTGGGAACGTTGTCCGCCGTGGCGAACCGGTTGACCGGCGCCTGGAGGGTGGCGGCGTTCGGGCGGGCGACATTGGTGCTCAGCTGCCGCGTGGCCTGGGTCAGGACCAGGGGGTAGCCGTAGACGTAGGCGTTCACCACGTCGGCGGCAACACCGGCGGCGGGCGGGGCGTCACCGCCCGAGGGTGCCTGCCGGACGGCGTCCGCCTGGCCGGCGCTCGCCCACAGCAGCAGGGTGGTCACGGCGGCGGCAGCGGCGCTCCGTCGCAGCTTTCCGGGAGGGAAGGGTGGTGTGACGTGCATGAGGTTTCCTCCTCACACGGGAGGCACGGGCACCGGGATCGGTGTCCCGAGCGAAGGCCGCGGCCGCTCCGCGAGGGAGCGGCCGCCTGCTGGGCCTAACCGCGAATTGAACACCACGTACGGTCCGCGCTCTGCACCTCGAACCCGCCATACCGCCGCACGGCAGGCACGGCGGATGTCCGCTGCGAATTCCCCCCGAGCGAGGGGCGGGGTTCGGGTGAAGCGCCGGGCACGCTGTGCACCTGCAGCTTCACCTTCTCTTCAGTCCCGGGAAGCCAAGTCTTGACACCGCCGTCGCACAGCCCGCAGGATCACCCCCATGGACCTGTCAGACAGCCAGACAGGTGGCCGGATGCCGCGGCGCGTCAGCGCGATGGAAGCGGTGCTCGCCCACCTCCGGGGCGCCATCGAACGCGGCGAGTACGCCATCGGCGACAAGCTTCCCTCCGAAGCGGAGCTGTGCCGCACTCTGGAGGTCAGCCGGCCCGTGCTGCGCGAGGCGCTCCGGGCCATGCAGACCATGGGCCTGACCGTCTCCAGGACCGGCAAGGGCACCTTCGTGGTCGCGACCACCGTCGAGGACCCCACTTTCGGCGACTACGCGGCCAGCGACCTGCTGGAGGTGCGCCGCCACATCGAGATTCCGGTGGCCGGTTACGCGGCACTGCGCCGCACCCCGGAAAACCTGGACCACCTGTCCCGCCTCCTCGACCGGATGGAGCGGGAGACGGACACCACCGCGTGGGTCGCGATGGACAGCCTCTTCCACCTCACCGTGGCCGAAGCGGCCCAGAACCCGGTTTTCCGCCGGGTCATCGAGGAGATCCGCGACGCACTGGCGCGTCAGTCGGCGTTCCTCAACGACCTGGGCGGCCGGCGCGAGCGATCCAATCAGGAGCACCGGGCGATCGTCGAGGCGCTGATCGACGGTTCCGAGCACGACGCGGTGGCGGCCATGTCCCACCATCTCGACCGCGTCGACACCACCCTCACCGACATCGTGCGCCCCACACGTACGGACATACCTACGGAAGGCAGACCCGAGGCGTGAGCGAACAGCATCTCAAAGACGAGACGCGCCCCTCGTCCGGCCACATCGACGCCGGAGACGCGGGTTACAGCAAGTCCCTGAAGTCCCGGCACGTCAACATGATCGCCATCGGCGGTGCCATCGGCACCGGCCTCTTCCTCGGCGCCGGCGGCCGGCTCGCCGACGCAGGACCGTCCCTTTTCCTCGCGTACGCCGTCTGCGGCCTGTTCGCCTTCCTCGTCGTACGGGCCCTCGGCGAACTGGTCCTGTACCGCCCCTCCTCCGGCGCCTTCGTGTCCTACGCCCGTGAGTTCATGGGCGAGAAGGGCGCGTACACCGCGGGCTGGATGTACTTCCTCAACTGGGCGACCACCGGCATCGCCGACATCACCGCCGTGGCCACCTACACCCACTACTGGGGCATGTTCTCCGACATCCCGCAGTGGGTGATCGCCCTCATCGCCCTGGCCGTGGTCCTCACCGTGAACCTCATCTCGGTGCGGATCTTCGGCGAACTGGAGTTCTGGTTCGCCATCATCAAGGTCGGCGCACTGGTGCTCTTCATGTGTATCGGCATCTTCCTGCTGGTCACCCAGCAACCGATCGACGGCACCACGCCCGGCCCCTCCCTGATCACCGACAACGGCGGCATCTTCCCCGGCGGCCTGCTGCCCATGCTGCTGATCATCCAGGGCGTCGTGTTCGCGTACGCCTCCGTCGAACTGGTCGGCGTCGCGGCCGGGGAGACCGAGAACCCCGAAAAGATCATGCCGAAGGCGATCAACTCGATCATGTGGCGAGTGGGCGTCTTCTACGTCGGCTCGGTCGTCCTGCTGTCGATGCTGCTGCCCTGGACCGCGTACAGCGCCGACGAGAGCCCCTTCGTGACCGTGCTGTCCCGCATCGGCGTCCCGGCGGCCGGCGGCGTGATGAACCTCGTCGTGCTCACCGCGGCCATGTCCTCGCTCAACTCCGGCCTGTACTCCACCGGGCGCATCCTGCGCTCCATGGCCGTCAGCGGCTCGGCGCCGCGGTTCACCGCCCGTATGAGCCGCAGCCAGGTGCCGTACGGCGGCATCCTGCTCACCAGCAGCATCTGCGTCCTCGGCGTCGGCCTCAACTACGTGGTTCCCGCCGACGCGTTCGAGATCGTGCTCAACTTCGCGGCGATCGGCATCCTCGCCACCTGGGGCATGATCATGATCTGCCACCTGCTCTTCTGGCAGAAGACCCAGAAGGGCGAGCTCACCCGCCCCGGCTTCCGGCTGCCGGGCTCCCCCTGGACCGAAGTCGTGACGCTGGCGTTCCTCGCCTCCGTCCTGGTCCTCATGTACGCCGACGGCGGCGCCGGCCGCACCACCGTGCTGTGCCTGCCGCTGATCATCGGAGCGCTGGTCGCGGGCTGGTACGGCATCCGCGGCCGTATCGGGCGCGCCGCCACCGGGACCGACGCGTGACCCGCGTACCGGTTCACGACGGCCCACCGTCCACGACGACCCACCCCTGGTCGAGAGAGACACAGATGCACCACCCGCAGAATCGTTCCTTCGCCGATGCGTCCGACACGGACGCACGGCCCCTCGCGGCGGCACCTCCCCTCCGCGAACCCCGCCACGCCCCCGTCGCCCACGTCCTCCGTGGCGGGCTGGTCGAGGGCCTCCACCACGGCTCCGTCGTCGTCCTCGGTGCCGACGGCGAGGTCCGCTTCCGGCTCGGTGACACGGAAGCCGCCTGCTATCCGCGCTCGGCCCTCAAGCCCGTTCAGGCCGTCGCCATGGTGCGGGCCGGGCTCCCGCTCGACGGCGAACTGCTCTCCCTCGCCGCGGCCAGCCACTCCGGCGAGGAACGCCACCTCGCCGGAGCCCGGCGGATCCTCGATCTCGCCGGAGCCGCCGAGGACGACCTGCGCAACGTCCCGGACCTGCCGTACGACCCGGCCGTCCGTGACCTCTGGGTCCGCGAGCACCGCCCGGCCTCCCGGCTCGCCCAGAACTGCTCCGGCAAGCACGCCGCGATGCTCTACACCTGCCTGCTCAACGGTTGGCCGCTGGAGAGCTACCTCGCTCCCGCCCACCCGCTCCAGACAGTGATCGCCGAGACCGTCGAGGACCTCACGGGGCAGCACATCGCGCAGGTCACCGTCGACGGCTGCGGCGCCCCGCTGTTCGCCGTCTCCCTGCACGGCCTCGCCCGCGCCGCCGCCCGCATCACCACCGCCGCGCCCGGCACCGCCGAGGCGCGCGTGGCGGACGCCATGCGCGAGTACCCCGAGACGGCCTCCGGCGCCGGACGGGACGTCGCCGCGCTGATGCGTGCGGTTCCCGGGCTGCTGGCCAAGGACGGCTTCGAAGGCGTCCAGGTCGCCGCGCTGCCGGACGGCAGCGCCATCGCCGTGAAGATCGCCGACGGGGCGAACCGGGCGCGCATACCCGTCGCCGCTGCCGCCCTGGCACACGCGGGCGTCGATCCGGAACTCCTCACCGCGTTCGCCGGGGAGCCGATGCTCGGCGGCGGCCGGCCCGTCGGCAGCGTACGA
>NZ_NHSG01000032.1:0-6198 GCF_020024005.1 Streptomyces purpurogeneiscleroticus | reverse complement strand
ACCCGCAGTTCGGGCCCGAACAGCTGCGACAGCGCGGGCCGCTGCTCGCCGGTCTGCAGTGCCACGACCTCGCGCAGCACACCGGTGAGCTGCTCGGGCCTGGTCGGGGGTGGCGACCTTGGCGCCGAGGGACTCGGTGATGGTCACGGCGCGCTCCACGAGCTGCGCGTTGGTGGCCTTCACGCCCTTGGAGAGGTACAGGTTGTCCTCCAGGCCGACGCGGACGTTGCCGCCGAGCAGGATGGACTGGGCGACCCACGGCATCTGCATGCGGCCGAGCGCGAAGCTCGCCCACTGCGCCTTCTCCGGCAGCATGTTGACCATCGCCTGCAGCACGCCCGGGTCGGCCGGGGCGCCCCACGGGATGTCCATGCAGAGCTGGAAGATGGTCGGGTCGTCCAGCAGGCCCTCCGCGAGCAGCTGCTTGGCGAACCACAGCTGACCGGTGTCGAAGATCTCCAGCTCGGGGCGGACCCCGAGCTCCTGGATGCGCTTGGCGCCCTTGCGCAGCATCTCCGGGGTGGAGATGTAGAGGTTGTCGCCGAAGTTCAGCGAGCCGCAGTCCAGCGTGCAGATGTCGGGGAGCAGGTCCTCGACGTGCGGCAGCCGGTCCAGCCCGCCGACCAGGTCGGTGCCGGGCTGCGCGCCCTTCTCCAGCGGCTGATCGGGGTCCAGTACCAGGTCGCCGCCCATGCCGGCGGTGAGGTTGATGACGACGTCGGTGCCGGTCTCCTTGATGCGCTCGACGACCTCCGCGTACAGCTTCGGGTCGCGCGAGGGGTCGCCGGTCTCGGGGTCGCGGACGTGGATGTGCACCACGGCGGCGCCCGCGTCCGCCGCCTCCACGGCGGACTTCGCGATCTGCTCCGGCGTCACGGGGACGTGCGGGGAGCGGCGTACGGTGTCGCCCGCGCCGGTCAGCGCACAGGTGATGATGACCTCGTCGTTCATGACGGGAGTCCCTTCTGCGGGTGGTGTGGTGACGTGCCGTCAGCTGACGGCGGAGGGTGCGGAGAGGGGGTGTGCGGGCAGGCGTCGGCCACGCCTGCCCGCACACGATCGGGGGCGGACTCTCGTCCGGGGGAGCGCCTTACGAGGCGGTCAGTTCGCTTTCCACGAAGGCGATCAGCGCGGCGTGCATGGAGTCGGGGGTCGTGCTTCCGGGGGCCGTGGCCAGTACCTGCGTGGCCAGGCCGTCGATCAGCGCGGTCAGCCGGAGCGCGGTGAACTCCACGTCGACGGGGCGGAAGACGCCCTGCTCGACGCCGCGCCGCACGACGTCGGCGACGGTGGTCCGCCACTGCCGGTAGTAGTGGTCGTGCAGCCGCCCGACCTCCGTGGAGCGGGCCGCCTGCGCCCACATGTCCAGCCAGACCAGCCACTGCCGGCGCTGCTGCTCCGTGCGCGGCGTCTGCAGCGCGATGAGGTGCAGCAGCTCCTCGCGGGCGTCGATCGCGCCGGCCAGGCCCTGTGCGCGGCGCTCGGTGTCCTCGTCCATGCACCAGCGGACGGCGGCCTCCAGGAGGTCGTCCCGGCCGGGGAAGTGGTAGTGGATGGCGGCCGTGCTCGTCCCGCAGGCGGCGGCGATGTCGGCGACGCGCACGGAGTGGAAGCCGTGCTCGGCGATCAGCCGGACCGTCTCGCGGACGATCTGCAGCGGCCGGCCGCCCTCGGGGAGCGCGGCGGGCCCGGCGTCGTCGCCCGGCGGCGCGGGCGCCTCGGCCCGGGAGCCCAGCAGCCGGCCCGCGTCCACGCCGCCGATCTCGGCGATGCGGACGATCTCGGCGACGGTGAAGCGGCGGGTCCCGCTGAGGGACCGGGACAGCTTGGACGGATCCATCACGATCCGCCGGGCGAACTCACGGCGGCTGCAGCCGATGCCGTCGATCACCTGCTTGACGCGGTCCGTGAGGTCGCCGCTCTCGTCGGCGAGCCGGGTGCCGGGGTCTTCGTGCATGGCTCGGGACCGTAGCAGCGTGATGAGATCAGCGCAACGCCCTGCGCGCGAAAGGGTACGGTCAAACACCGACATTCAGCGGTAAAGCGCCACGTGATGAGCCCTGACTGATGAGAAAGTCAGGGTGCCTGTCCGGTCGCGCGCATCCATGGCGCGGGCACCCAGTAAGGGCGGAAATGTGGCAAAGTGACGAACATGGCCGAACGGGGCGCGCAGCCGCCCCCTGCCGTGTCGGCACCGGAGCAGTGGCCCGCCCCGCCGGACCTGATCCTGGCGCTCAACGGAATGGGGGGCTTCGACTGGGACCTGAAGCGCGGACGCATGTACATGGACGCCGCCGCGCTGCGGGTCTTCGACCTGCTCCCCAGTGAGTACGACGGCCGCCCCGAGACGCTCTCCTGCCGGGTGCCGCCCGCCGAGTCCGCCCGCCTGGACTCCCTGGTCGCCCAGGCCATCAAGGAGGGCAGCGCGACGTACGGCGCGTACTTCCGCGTCCGCTGCCGCGACGGCACGCTGCGCTGGACCCACACCCACGGCGCCATCCACCGGGACGGCACCGGGCGGCCGTACCGCATCATCGGCATCGTCCGCGACGCCCGCCAGGAGCTGGCGCTCTCCCGCACCGCGAGCCCGGCGAAGCAGGGGACCCAGCGCCGCCGCCGACACAGCTCCGTCGTCGAGCGCACCACCGCGGCGCTCGCGCACGCCAGGACCGTCGGCGACGTCATCGCCGTCCTGGGTGACAGCCAGGGGCTGAGCCGGCTCGGCGCGGAGAACGTCATCGTCGGGCTGGTGGAGGCCGGCCACATCCGGCTCGTCTCCGAGGGGCAGTCCGGCAGCTTCGTACCGGAGCACCGGTTCACCCGGGTGGCGGACGAGTTCCCGATGAGCGAGGTCGTGCGTACGCTCACGCCGCGCTTCATCCGGTCCCGCGCGGAGTTCGCCGCCTGCTACCCGCGCCTGTGGCCGCACGTCCAGCCGCTGGACATCGGCTCGGCGGCCTACCTCCCGCTGATCGCGCAGGCCCGCCCGATCGGTGTACTCGGCCTCTTCTACCGCGAGGAGAGCGAGTTCAGCACCCACGAGCGCAGCATCCTCGTCGCGCTCGGCAGCAGCATCGCGCAGAGCCTCGCCCGGGCCATGCTCTTCGACCAGGAGCACGACCTCGCCGAAGCGCTCCAGCAGGCCATGCTGCCGCGCCGCATCCCCGCCGTCCGGGGCGCCCGGATCGCGGTGCGCTACCGCGCGGCACGGCTCGGCCGGGAGATCGGCGGCGACTGGTACGACGTGATCCCGCTGCCCGGAGGTCCGGGAGGCCGGCTCGCCGTCGTCATCGGCGACGTCCAGGGCCACGACATCCAGGCCGCCACCGTCATGGGCCAGCTGCGCATCGTGCTGCGCGCGTACGCCGCCGAGGGCCACGCGCCCGCCACGGTCATGGCCCGCGCCTCCGCCTTCCTGTACGAACTGGACACCGAGCGCTTCGCCACCTGCCTCTACGCCGACATCGACCTGACCACCGGCGCCCTGCAGATCGTCCGCGCCGGGCACATCGACCCGCTGCTGCGGCACGCCGAGGGCATCTGCCGCCGGCTGCCCGTGGCCGGCGGGCTGCCGCTCGGCCTGTCCGCCCAGTTCGGCCTGCTGGACTACCCGGTGACCACGGTGCGCGTCGCGCCCGGCGAAACGCTCGTGCTGTGCACCGACGGCCTGGTCGAGCGGCCCGGCGCCGACCTCGACGAGGGGATGGCCCGGCTGGCGAAGGAGGTCCGCGCCGGACCGCAGGACGTCCAGCAGCTCGCCGATCGGCTGTGCGCGCTGTCCCTCAGCGGCGACGGCGAGGACGACATGGCGCTCCTGCTCCTGCGCCGCAGCGGCACGCCCCGGCCGCACCAATAGCTGCCCTCTGCAGCATGTAAGGGCTAAAGGTGGCCCCCGCCACATACACGCTCCGTGCGCCGTGCTTTACTGCCGCGTGCCCACTGAGACCGCTCCCGCCGGCCTGCGCTCGCGCATATTCGCCGACCTCACACCGCTGCGTACCTCCGTCGACTACCGCCGCCTGTGGACCGGCAACACCGTCTCCTGGGTGGGCCAGCAGATGACCGCGCTCGCGGTCTCGCTCCAGGTCTACGACATCACCCACTCGACGTTCTCGGTCGGGCTGGTCGGTCTCTGCTCGCTCGTCCCGCTCGTCGTCTTCGGGCTGTACGGCGGCGCCATCGCCGACACCGTCGACCGCCGCACCCTGGGCCTGGCCAGCGCCCTCGGCGCCACCGCGATGTCCGTGGTGCTGGCCGCCGCCGCGCTGCTCCACGTACAGCAGGTCTGGCTGCTGTACGTCGTCGTCGCGCTCCAGGCGGTCTGCTTCGCGATGAACTCCCCGGCCCGCGCGTCGATGATCCCGCGCCTGCTGCCCACCGAACAGCTGCCCGCGGCCAACGCCCTGAACTCCCTCACCAGCAACCTCGGCCTGATGGGCGGCCCGATGCTGGGCGGCGTCATCGTCGGCCTGTGGGGCTACCAGGCCGCGTACCTCATCGACGTCGTCGCCTTCTCCGCGTCCCTGTACGCGATGTGGCGGCTGCCCTCGATGCGCCCCGACCACGAGCCGGGCGCGGACGGCGCCAAGCCCAAGCGCGCCTCGGTACTGGACGGCCTGCGCTTCCTCGCCACCCGCCCCAACCTGCGGATGACCTTCTTCGCCGACATGGCCGCGATGGTGCTCGCCCAGCCGCGCGCGCTCTTCCCGGCCGTCGCCGTGCTGTGGTTCGGCGGCGACGCCAGGACCGTCGGGCTGCTGGTCGCCGCGCCCGCCGTCGGCGCCGTACTGGGCGGCCTGTTCTCCGGCTGGCTGGGCGTGATCCGCCGGCACGGCCTCGCGATCCTGCTCTCCGTCGCGGCGTGGGGCGCCGCCATCGCCGTCTTCGGCCTCACCCGCAACCTCTGGCTCGGCCTCGTCTTCCTCGCGGTCGCGGGCTGCGCCGACACCGTCTCGATGGTCTTCCGCTCCACGATGCTGCAGGCCGCCACCCCGGACCGGATGCGGGGCCGGCTCCAGGGCGTCTTCATCGTCGTGGTCGCGGGCGGGCCGCGGCTCGGCGACTTCCTCGCCGGGTCCGCCGCCGACCTCGCCACCCCGGCCGTCGCCGTGGTCGGCGGCGGCCTGGCGTGCGTCGTCGTGGTGGCCCTCCTCGGCCTGAGCCGCCCCGCCTTCGCCCGCTACGACGCGCGGAACCCGCAGCCCTGAGCCGGGACACGGGCGCTCAGTACCGGGTGATCGCCGTGTCCCCCGACCGCGTCCCGATCGCGATGTGCGGCCGCTTGTCCGGGTCCGCCCAGGCCAGGACGCGGGCCATCGCGCCCGCCGGTACGGACACGCAGCCCGCTGTCGCGCCCTTGCCGTTGACGTGCAGGAAGATCCCGGCGCCGCGGCCGCGCACCGGCTTGTCGTAGTTGAAGCCGATGACCAGCGCCCGGTCGTACTGCTTCGGGTAGTCGGCCAGCCGCTCCGACTCCTTCGCGGCGCAGTCGGCGGGCAGCGGCTCGGTCCAGCGGTTGTACGACGCCGAGGCGTTGTCCTCGCACCACCAGGAGTCGCCGTGCACCCGGCGGTAGGAGACCTCCGTACCGGCCGGGGCCGCGCCGATGCCGAAGCCGTACGGCAGGTCGTACAGGCCGGTGGGCGTGGTGTTCGTGCCCTGCTTGCGGGTGCTGCCCTCGGCCAGGCCCTTCGCGCCGAAACGGGCGGGCGCCGAGCCCGCCTGCCGCCAGTGGCCGTGCCGCTTCTCCCACCAGATCAGCCGCCCGTGCGTGGACGAGGTGCGCGGTGCCTCGGCCGTGATGAGCTGCCGGCCGCCGCCGGTGTCCGCCATCCGGGCGGGCAGCGGCGTGCCTGTCCGGTCCGTCGTCGGGTACCCGGGCGCCGCGGCGGCCGGGCCGGAGCCGGCGGTGCCGGCCAGCGCGAGCGCGGCCGCACCGGCCGCCATTGCCAGGAACGAACGCTTCATGACGGCACTGTAGGGCGGAATCCCACCGCGCGCGGTAGCGATAGCCGGGCCAGACTCGGGTACGGGGGCCAGGAGGAGTACCACCGCCGCGGGCGGACCACCCGCGGCACGCACCACACCGTGAGATCCAGGAGGCATTCCGTGGAACGGCAGCCGCACCTCGCGCGCGCTCACGACCCCGGCGGCCCGACACCGCCCAACCCCGGGCCGGGACCGGTTCCGGACCCCGTG
>NZ_NHSG01000031.1:0-6121 GCF_020024005.1 Streptomyces purpurogeneiscleroticus | reverse complement strand
GGAGGCGGGACGGATGCGGGGTGCGGAGCCCCGGGTACCGGGCGCGTATCCTCGTGGCGTGCTTCTCTCAGACAAGGACATCCGGGCCGAGATCGACGCGGGCCGGGTGCGTATCGATCCCTACGACGAGTCGATGGTCCAGCCATCGAGTATTGATGTGCGCCTCGATCGGTACTTCCGAGTGTTCGAGAACCACCGGTATCCGCACATTGACCCCGCCGTCGAGCAGCTCGACCTGACGCGGGAGGTCGTACCCGAGGGGGACGAGGCGTTCATCCTGCACCCCGGTGAGTTCGTACTGGCGTCGACCTACGAGGTCATCACGCTGCCGGACGACCTCGCCTCGCGGCTGGAGGGCAAGAGCTCGCTGGGGCGGCTGGGGCTGCTGACGCACTCGACGGCCGGGTTCATCGACCCCGGGTTCAGCGGGCACGTCACGCTGGAGCTGAGCAATGTCGCGACGCTGCCGATAAAGCTGTGGCCGGGCATGAAGATCGGGCAGCTGTGCATGTTCCGGCTGACCTCGCCGGCCGAGTTTCCGTACGGCTCGGAGCGGTACGGCTCGCGCTACCAGGGCCAGCGCGGGCCGACGCCCTCGCGTTCGTACAAGAACTTCCACCGTACCCAGGTCTGAGGACCGTACGGCGGATGCGATGGGGAATCGCTAGAGGGCTGAGAGAGATACGTGACTGACGTGCGGGAAAATCTGACGTACGAGCGTTTCGGCACCGCCATTCGTGAGCTGGCGCAGACGATTGCCGATGATGGGTACGAGCCCGATGTGGTGCTGAGCATCGCGCGGGGCGGGGTCTTCGTCGCCGGGGGCCTGGCGTACGCGCTGGACTGCAAGAACATCCACCTGGTGAATGTGGAGTTCTACACCGGCGTGGGCGAGACGCTGGAAATGCCCGTCATGCTGGCGCCGGTGCCGAACGCGATCGACTTCTCGGACAAGAAGGTGCTCATCGCCGACGATGTCGCCGACACCGGGAAGACGCTGAAGCTGGTGCACGACTTCTGCCAGGGCACCGTCGCCGAGGTGCGCAGCGCGGTGATATACGAGAAGTCGCAGTCGCTGGTGAAGTGCGAGTACGTCTGGCAGCGCACGGACGACTGGATCAACTTCCCGTGGAGCGTCGAGCCGCCGGTCGTGCGGCGCGAGGGTCAGGTTCTCGACGCCTGAGGGCGAACTTCCCGTACTCGTGCGCCAGTTGGGGCGCATGACGAATTCGGGCCAATCCTGTGCCGGGTGTTCCGCCGGGTTCTACCTACGAGTAGAAACCGGCGGTAACAGCAGACCGGAGGGGAGGCCCAATGGTGCGTGCGAGACGAGGGCGGCGGCTGGTGACCGCAGCCGCCGCCGTGATGGTGCTGACCGGTGGTGTGACCGCCGCCGGTACGGGGGCGAGCGTGGCGGCGCAGCCGTCGGCCGGGGCCGCGGCGGCCGCCGCGGACAGCAAGCCGCTGCCGCCCGAGCTGGAGAAGATCAGGGCCGAGGAGGCCACCCGGCTGTACGGGGATCCGGCCGAACGCCCGATGGAGCAGCGCAAGACCTCGCTGATCTCGCTGGGGGACAGTGAGATCTCGGGCGAGGGCGTCGGGACGTACGAGCCGGGGACGAACGGACCGGACAACTGGTGTCACCGGTCGCCGGACGCGGCCATTCACCGGACCGGTATCGCCGCGGATGTGAAGTACAACGTGTCCTGCTCGGGTGCGTACACCGGGAACATCAAGATCGGCGGCAGCAAGCAGTACGCCGATGAGCTGGTGCAGAGCGACAGCCTGGCGATCAAGGCCAGGAACACCCGGCTGAAGATGGTCGTGCTGGTGGCCGGGGCCAACGACGACCTGCAGTTCGGTCCGGTGATGACGGACTGCGTCACCCGCTGGCTGCTGCTGCAGGGGGCCTGCGAGCCGAAGTACGCGCCGGGGTGGCAGGCGCGGGTCGACGGGCTGGTGCCGAAGGTCGAGCAGACGGTCGGTGATCTGCGGACGGTGATGCGGGACGCCGGGTACGCGGACGGCGACTACAAGCTCGTGGTGATGGGGTATCCGAGCCCGATCGGGCCGGACATCGAGGACAACCCCGATTTCCCGGGGAAGCTGCCGGGCGGCTGCACGGGATACACCTCCGACTCGGCGTGGGGGCGCAACGCCGCGGTACCGGCCTTCGAGGAAGGCATGCGGAAGGCGGCCCGCGATGCGGGCGCCGTGTACCTGGACAACTCACGGCTCTTCCACGGGCACGAGGTGTGCATGGAGGACCCCTGGGCGCGCGGCCTGTACGTCGATGTCTCCCACCCCTTCCCGCCGGACGCCAACTCCGTACGCCAGTCCTTCCACCCGAACGCGCGCGGGCACGCCGCGTTCGCCTCCTGCCTCACCCAGCTCTATGCGTCCGGCCTGCGGGAGGCGTCCTGCGCGGACCCGGCGAGCACCGGGAAGACCGAGCTGTACGCGGGGGCCTGGGACGATGCCTACCGGCCACTGAAGAATGCCGGCACGGGGAGCTGTGTGGACGCGACGGGCGGCAGTTCGCGGAACGGCACGGCCGTCGGCGGATGGGACTGCAAGGACCAGCGGAATCAGGGCTGGTGGTACGACAGCGGCCGGCGATCGGTGCATGTGGAGCTGACGCAGGACCGGTGCCTGGACGTGCCGGGTGCGAAGTACGAGGCCGGGGCCGGAGTGGTGCTGTGGAACTGCTCGGGCGCGGCCAACCAGCGGTTCGTGAAGGACGCGGCGACACAGAGCATCCGGCCGGAGGCGGCCCGGGAGCTGTGCCTGACGCTGGCTTCGGCGAAGGACCGGGTGCGACTGCAGAAGTGTGACGGGTCGGCCACGCAGCGTTTCACGTGAAACAGCGTGTGATCAAGGCCAGTTGAGAGGCAGTAGGGCCCCGTTCCGGACGGAACGGGGCCCTACTGCATCAGGATGTGCAGCCAACGCGGCGGCGGTCGTTACTACAGCGTGCCCAGCTTCACCAGGGCGAGCAGGGCGACCAGTTGGATCGCGGAGGCACCCAGCGCCTTGGGCCAGGGCAGGTCGTGCGACCTGCGGACCATCGTGGTGAAGAGGTACGCGGCGGCGAGCCAGGTCAGCCAGCCGAGGACCTGGACGAGCGTGCTGTCGCCGCCCAGGAACATCGCGAAGAGCAGTCGCGGCGCGTCCGTGATCGACATGATCAGCATGGACAGGCCGATGGTCGGCTGCCACCCGCCGTCGCCGCCGAGCTGCCGGGCGAGGGTGTGGGTCACCGCGCCCAGGATCAGCCCGCCGATGACGAACATCACGCCGGTGATCAGCACCCACGGGATGCTCTGCGAGAGCGTGGCGTTGAGCACGTCCTCGCGGGCGGCGTCGAAGCCGAAGACCGCGAGCAGGCCGTAGATGAAGGTCACGACGAGGGCCGGGCCCCACACGGCGTAGTCGCGCATCCGCCAGAAGGTCTGGTCGGGCTGCCGGACGATGCCGGTCAGCAGCTCCTTCCACGGCAGGCGCGGGCCGGCGGGCGGGGCCGCCGACTGGCCCGCGTGGTACATGCTGCCGCCGCTGTACTGGCCGTTGTCGTACTGGCCGTCGTACTGGCCGTCACCGTACGCGTCCGGTGCCTCGCCCACGCTGAATTGCTGGGTGTGGCCCGGTGCGTCCGCGCGGGCGTTGCCGCCGCCGTAGGGCGGCTGCTGCCGGGCGTGCCCCTGGTCGCCGAAGTACTCGGGCTCGCCGTGCCGGCCGGCGCCCTGGGCGCCGCCGTGGGGAGCCTGCTGCTGCCACTGTCCCTGTGCGGGGGGCGGGGCCTGCCGGCCGTACGGCGCCTGCTGCTGACCGTACGGCGCCGGTGCTCCGTACGGACCAGGCTGACCCTGCTGACCGTACGGGGCCTGACCCTGCTGCCCCTGCTGCGCGGTGCGGGAGTTCCGTCCGCGACCCATCCTGAATCCAGCCACGCTTCGAACGTACCTGGTCCCAGCGGGTCGTAGGCGGGAGAGGGCGGACAGGACGGGCATTGCTGCCGACCTGTGACATCCCCTAGGGGATTCCCGGCGGGGCGGCCGAGGGCCGTCCCGCCGGGGCCGAGCGCGTCCGGAGTCAGCCCGTGAAGAAGGCGCCGAACTGCGGCCGGCCGGTGGTCGGCACGCCCACCGTGCCCGGCGTCACCGAGCGGGCACCGGCGGTGCCGATGCGGGTGCCGTCGGACGGCAGGGAGACGACCGCGCCATTGCCGTCGTTCTCGTAGCCCGCGCCCACGGACAGGTCGGCCCTGCCGTCACCGTTGGTGTCGGAGAGGAAGACCTCGGTGCCGAAGAGGTCCTTGGTCTCGGACGCGCCGGGCACGCCCGGGACGTCCTGGTGGAAGTACTGGACGCCGTGGGAGGTGTCGATGCCGGACGCGGAGCCGCGCAGCACGGTCACCGAGCCGGTGTCCGTGACGCCGTCGATGTCCTCGCCCGCCGCGCCGATCGCCAGGTCCTGCCGGCCGTCGCCGTCGATGTCGCCGAGGGAGACCTCGTAACCGAAGCTGTCACCGTTCTCGGAGCCGCCCGGGACCGCGCCGGACTCCTGCGTGATGGTGTCCATCCGGCTGGTGGGGCCGCTCGCCGAACCGTAGATCACATTGACCTTGCCGCCCTTGGTGCTGCCGGGTGCCATGTCGGCGTCCCAGTGCATCCCGGTGACCAGGTCGCCGTAGCCGTCGCCGTCCGTGTCACCGATGGCGGTGATGAGACCGGCCGGCAGCTTGCGCGCGGCGGAGCCGGACGGGCCGGAGGCCGAGCCGGGCAGGTAGTAGTTGGCGTTGTAGTAGTTCTCGCCGTCGTCCGCGGTGTTCTGGTAGCCGTCGACGACCAGATCGGTGCGGCCGTCCGCGGTGACCTCGCCGGCGGTGAGCTGGATGATGCCGCTGTCGGCGCCGCTGAGGATCGGCAGCGTGACCGCCGACTTCGACGCGGCGACTCCTGCCGAGGTGAAGCCGCCCTTGAGGACGCGCAGCGTCGCGGAGCTGGTGCCGACGGCCAGGTCGCCCTTCTTGTCCCCGTCGAAGTCGCCCGCGGCGAGCGCGCTGCCGAAGCGGTCGTGCTTGGTCGGGGCCGGGTCGGGGACCGTGGCGGCGCGCGATATGCCGCCCGCGGCGCCCCAGAGGATCTGTACCGTGCCGCCGTCGGCGTCGCCCGAGACATCCTCGTACGGGGCGCCGACGGCGAGGTCCGCGTACCCGTCGGAGTTGAAGTCGCCGGCCGAGGTGGTCAGGCCGAAGAAGTCGTCGGTCTCCGCCGCGCCCGGAACGCCGGTGGTGTCCTGGGTGAAGGTGGCGTGCCGGGCGGCCGAGACGCCGTCGGCGGAGCCGTAGAGGACGGTGACGGCGCCGGCGTTCTTGTGGCCCCCGACGGTGGCGGCGGGCGCGGAAACGGCCAGGTCGCGGTAGCCGTCGCCGTTGAAGTCGCCCTGCAGGCCACTGCCGGCGGCCGCCGCGGGGCCGGTGGAGAGGGTGAGCAGACCGCCGGTCAGGGCCGCCACCGCTGCGGTGGCCACGGCCGTACGAAGGTGCTTGGGCACGCTGTTCTCCTGCTGCATGCGGGACGCGGGCGCATCCCGTCCGGATGAGTGCCGTCCGCCGCGCGTCACCGGGCATTCACCGGGAGTCCAGCGGCAGTTGACGATCACAAGACCCGCGAGGGGGCAGGAGGGTTGCACGCCGTACGCCACCCGGTGGCAGCGCCGCGCTGCTCATTCCGTAGAGCGCTCACTCAGTAAAAGCCGCCGTGCTGAACGACACCGCGGGCTCGTCCGCGAAGCCGGATGGCGTGCCTCGGTGCACTGTGACCGTGTCCCCGTCGCCCGAGCGGGTGAGGAGGGCCAGGTCGGCTCGTCCGTCCCGGTCGTAGTCGGCCAGCCGGAGCACCGTCGCGCGGGCGGTGGCGGGCATGTCTGGGGGCTTCGGTACGGCCTGTTCGCGGTCCGCGCGGAGGCCGCGGGCCGAGCCCGTGAGGAGCACGGGGCGTTCCGGGCCGCCGGAGACGACCAGGTCCGTACGGCCGTCGCCGGTCACGTCGCCGGCGGCCACCGACCGCCCCGCCACCCGGACCGTGGCGCTCCGCGGGGCCGCCGTGCCGATGCCGTA
>NZ_NHSG01000030.1:0-5871 GCF_020024005.1 Streptomyces purpurogeneiscleroticus | reverse complement strand
CTGGGGGTCCGCCGGGGGCTGGGGAGTGGCGCGGCGGGCGCCGTAGCGGCGGTGGACCGCCTGCTTGGTGACGCCCAGTGCCGAACCGACCGCGTCCCACGAGAAGCCGAGCGAACGGTCGAAGTCGACCGCGGCCGTGACGAGCGTCTCGACGCTGTCGCGCAGCTCCTGGGCGAGGCGCACCGTGGGTGCCGGGGCGCGCCCGTACACGACGAAGCCCGTGGACGGGCCGGTGCGCCGCGGACGGTAGACGTTGCCGAGCTGTGCGGTGAGCGTGCGCAGTGCGTCCACCTGCCGGCGGACCCGCTCGATGTCCCGCACCAGTAGATGAAGACTGGCGCGTGCCTGGGCGTCGTGGGTTGCGTGGTCGGCCATGAACAAGCCTCTCGAACCGGCGTTGAAACGGATGAACGAAGAATTGCGTGGACCGGGTCGGCGGTCCGGTGTGGTCAATGTCGTTTGACCAACGCGACAGCGCCGGGTGGGGTCACGGTATGGGGGCGTACGAGCTTTCAGCTGGGGCGCGCGGTAACCCGTACGCCCCTGCTTCTGACGACCCATAGACTGGTGTGTCTTTCCGCAGCGCTGAGAGGTAGTACGCCACCCATGAGGCTCGTCTTCGCCGGTACCCCCGAGGTCGCCCTGCCCGCCCTGGACGCCCTGATCGCGTCGGACCGGCACGAGGTGGTGGCCGTCGTGACCAGGCCGGACGCCCCGGCCGGGCGCGGCCGCCGGCTTGTCGCCAGCCCGGTCGCGCAGCGTGCCGAGGAGGCGGGCATCGAGGTGCTCAAGCCCGCCCGGCCGCGCGACGAGGACTTCCAGGCCCGGCTGCGCGAGATCGCGCCCGACTGCTGCCCGGTCGTGGCGTACGGTGCGCTGCTCCCGAAGTCCGCGCTGGACATTCCCGCGCACGGGTGGGTGAACCTGCACTTCTCCCTGTTGCCCGCGTGGCGCGGCGCGGCGCCGGTCCAGCACGCGGTGCTGGCGGGTGACGAGGTGACGGGTGCTTCGACGTTCCGGATCGAGGAGGGGCTGGATTCGGGACCCGTGTACGGGGTGCTGACCGAGGAGGTCCGGGCGACGGACACCAGCGGTGATCTGCTGACCCGGCTCGCGTTCGCCGGGGCCGGGCTGCTGGCCGCGACCATGGACGGCATCGAGGACGGCACGCTGCAGGCGGTGCCGCAGCCGGCCGAGGGCGTCACGCTCGCGCCGAAGATCGAGGTCGAGGACGCGAAGATCGACTGGTCGGCGCCCGCGCTGCGGGTGGACCGGGTGGTCCGCGGCTGCGCTCCCGCGCCCGGTGCCTGGACGCTCTTCCGGGGCGAGCGGCTGAAGGTGATGTCGGTGGCGCTGATGCCCGACCGTACGGATCTGGAGCTGGCGCCCGGCGGGATCGCGGCCACGAAGAAGGCCGTGTTCGTGGGGACCGGCAGCCACCCCGTACAGCTGCAGTGGGTGCAGCCGCAGGGCAAGAAGCCGATGGCCGCGGCGGACTGGGCGCGCGGCGTGCGGATCGAGGCCGGGGAGCGGCTCGGAGGCTGAGCCCCGGGCGCCATTGTTCAAGTTTGAGTAGTGCGACGTCCGGGTATTCGGTCGGAGTCGCTAGTCAAACTTGATTAATGAGGAGTCCGCATGGCTGAGTACGTGGTGCCCGAAGCCGCCGGGTACAGCCCGACCGAGCAGGACCGCCGGGAGCTGGAGGAGTGGTTCGCACGGTACGACGCGTTGAGCGCCGAGGTGGATGTCGAGCGGATGGCGGACATGGCCGTCTTTCCGCTGAATCTGGTGACGGATGACTCGAAGGGGGACGGCTGGGCCGGACAGTGGAGCCGGGCGGAGTTCACGCGCACGATGTCCGAGGTGATGGGCGGTGGTGAGGACGTGTCGTTCGAGTCGACGAGGACGCCGCATTTTCTGAGTGCGTCGCTCGCCGTGGTGTTCACGGACGCCGTGTTCACCATCGGCGGGCAGTCGCAGGCGGTGCGGTACGCCGATGTGCTGGTGAAACGGGACGGGGCGTGGGCGTTCCAGACCATGATCCAGGGCGGCTGGGGTGACCTGCTGCGACGGTAGGCTGGGTGGGATTCGTCCTCGTCAGCAGCGGAGCACCTTTCTCGTGAGCGACCAGCCTCGTCGTCGTCCCGGCAGCAAGCCCCATCGGAGGCCGAAGAAGGACCCCGTACGCATCCTCGCGTTCGAGGCCCTGCGCGCGGTCGACGAGCGGGACGCGTACGCGAACCTCGTCCTGCCGCCGCTGCTGCGCAAGGCGCGCGAGGCCGGGAACTTCGACGGACGGGACGCCGCGCTGGCGACCGAGCTGGTCTACGGGACGCTGCGCCGGCAGGGCACGTACGACGAGATCATCGCGGCGTGCGTGGACCGGCCGCTGCGCGAGGTCGACCCGCCGGTCCTGGACGTGCTGAGCCTGGGCGCGCATCAGCTGCTCGGTACGCGGATTCCCACGCACGCCGCGGTCAGCGCGAGCGTCGAGCTGGCGCGGGTGGTGCTCGGCGACGGGCGGGCGAAGTTCGTCAACGCCGTGCTGCGGAAGATCGCGGCGGACGATCTGGACGGGTGGCTGGAGCGGGTCGCGCCGCCGTACGACGAGGACCCGGAGGATCACCTCGGGGTCGTGCACTCGCATCCGCGGTGGGTCGTCTCGGCACTGTGGGACGCGCTGGGCGGCGGCCGGGCCGGGATCGAGGACCTGCTGGAGGCGGACAACGAGCGGCCCGAGGTGACGCTGGTCGCCCGGCCCGGCCGGTCCACCCCCGACGAGCTGCTCGACGCGGTCGGCGAGGAGAACGGGCTGCCGGGCCGCTGGTCGCCGTACGCGGTACGGCTCACCGAGGGCGGCGAGCCGGGTGCGCTGGACGCCGTACGGGAGGGCCGCGCGGGCGTGCAGGACGAGGGCAGCCAGCTGGTGGCCGTCGCGCTGGCCAACGCGCCGGTGGACGGGGCCGACGCGCGCTGGCTGGATGCCTGCGCGGGGCCCGGCGGCAAGGCGGCGCTGCTGGGCGCGCTGGCGGCGGAGCGCGGCGCCGCGCTGCTCGCCGCGGAGAAGCAGCCGCACCGCGCGCGGCTGGTCGCGCGGGCGCTGGCGGGCAATCCCGGACCGTACGAGGTGATCGCCGCCGACGGTACGCGTCCGGTGTGGCGCCCGGGCTCCTTCGACCGGGTCCTGGTGGACGTGCCCTGCACGGGCCTGGGCGCGCTGCGCCGCCGCCCGGAGGCGCGCTGGCGCCGCCGCCCCGAGGACCTGGACGGCTTCGCGCCGCTCCAGCGCGATCTGCTGCGGCAGGCGCTGCGGGCCGTGCGGGTCGGCGGGGTCGTCGGGTACGCGACCTGCTCGCCGCATCCCGCGGAGACCCGCGCGGTCGTCGACGACGTGCTCAAGGAGCAGGGCGTGGACGCCGAGTTCATCGACGCCCGGCCGCAGATGCCCGGGGTCCCGGCCCTCGGCGACGGCCCGGACGTCCAGCTCTGGCCGCATCTGCACGGTACGGACGCGATGTACCTGGCGCTGCTGCGCCGCACGGCGTGAGCAGGTGGTGGGTCGGTTAGGGGACGCTCTGGGTCCTAACTCGGAGAGTCGCGCGGTCGGCCAGGGTTGAGCCTGGTCGATGATCGGGAACAGAGTGTTTCCGTTGAAGTATTGACCGGGTGGGTGGCCCGTCGTACGTTGTTGGCCTGTCGGCGGAGATCCGCCGGCCTCTCTCCCCTTGCCGCTGCGGAGTGCACCATGAGTTCGCGTCGTACCCCGAAGACCGAAGCAGCCCGCGGCGGCCGTCCCAAAGACCCCGAGCTGGACGGCAAGGTCCTGGACGCCGCGGCCGGGCTCCTGGAGGAGCTGGGCTACCTGGAGCTGACGATCGAGAAGGTCGCGGCCCGGGCCGGCGTCACCCGTAAGACGGTCTACAACCGCTGGGCCAACAAATCCGCGCTCGTCGGCGAGCTGCTCATCCGGAACGCCGGGGTGGAGCACATCCCCGACCTCGGGGACACCCGCGCCGAGATGCGGGAGCTCTTCGCGCAGATCGTGCGGGACGTGGGGGAGAGCCGCGGCAGGCTGCTGTCCTCCCTGTGGGCGACCATCGGCGACCCGGCCGTACTGCACCGCTTCCGTACCGAAGTACTGGGCCCGCGGCGGCAGTTCGCGCGCGCCGCGGTCCAGCGCGGGGTGGCCCGCGGCGATCTGCCGGCGGACATCGACGTGGACCTGCTGATCGACATGTGGTCGGGCACGGTGATGTTCCGTACCGAAGTCCGCTCGGACGCGCTGCTCGACTCGCAGGCCGACGCCATGGTCGAGCTGGCGCTGTCCGGGTGCGTCCCGCGCCTCCCGAAGCCGGACGCCCCCGACCCCGCGCCGTAACCCACGGCATTCCCCTTCTCGGTACGCCTCCGTAGGCGGGCCGCTCCTTCGGCCTGCCCTCGTACGCGTACCGCATCTCTCCGAACCGAGGTATCTGTCATGAACAGATCAAGCATGCCCCCGCTCGGCCCCCGCGCCATGCTCGCCTCCATGGCCCTCGTCGAGGTCGCCAGCGGCGCCACCCAGCAGTACCTGCCGCCGATCCTGCCCGGGCTGGGCGCGCAGGCCGGCTTCGGCACCGCACAGCAGAACTGGATCATCGTGGTGCAGATGGCGAGCTGCGCCGTGCTCACCCCGGTCCTCTCCCGGCTCGGCGACGGCTTCGGCTACCGCCGGCTCCTCCGCGCCTCCATCCTCATGGTCGTGCTCGGCTCGCTGGTCATGGCGCTGCGCCCCACGCTCCCCTTCCTGACCCTCGGCGCGGCCCTGCAGGGCGGCGTGGTCGGCTTCATGCCGCTGATGATCGGCGTACTCCGTCACCAGCAGGGCGAGGCCGCATCGAGGCGCGGCATCGGCGTGCTGGTCGGCGCGCTGCTGCTGGCCGTCGGCTGCGCGGGCATCGTCTCCGGCGCGGTCGGCGCGCACGACGCCCGGCTCGGGCTGTGGATCGGCGTGGGCGCGGGCGTGCTGGGGCTGGTCGCCGGGTTCCTGCTGCCGGACGGCGCGACACCGGCGGCCGAGGCCCGGAGCTTCGACGTACCGGGCTTCGTCCTGCTCACCGCCGGGCTGGTCGGCGTGGTGGTCGCGCTGGCGCAGGGCGCCGCCTGGGGCTGGACGTCGGCCGCGACCGTGGGCTGCGGGCTCGTGGGAATCGTGGCGCTGGCCGGCTGGTGGGCGCTGGAGCTGCGGGTGGCGCAGCCGCTCGTGGACGTACGGATGTTCCGCAACCCGCGGGTGGCCGTGCTGAGCGTGGTGACCTTCTGGGTCTCGGCGGCCACGATCGGCTCGATCGCCTTCAACGCGACGTTCCTCGGCGCCTCGCCGCAGGCGGTGGGCTACGGCATCGGGCTGAACGCGACCGCCATCGGGTGGGCACTGCTCCCGATGACGCTCGCCAGCGTGGCCACCTCGGCCCTCACTCCAGTACTGCTGCGGAGGCTGGGGGAGCGCGTCACCGTGGCCGCGGCCGGGGTCACGACGCTGCTCGGCTTCGGCTTCCTCTTCGTGTTCCACACCAACCTGGCCCACTACCTGATCGCGTCCCTGTTCATCGGCGCCGCGCTGGGGCTCTTCGAGTCCGCCACCCGCACCCTGACCGTCGAGGCCGTCGCCCCGGAGGAGACCGCCACCGCGGCCGGCGTCAACGAACTCGTGCTGTCGCTGGGCGCCGCCGTCGGGTCCGCGGTACTCGGTGCCGCGCTCGCCGCGTACACCACCGACGCCGGCCGGGTCGCCCTCGGCGGCTACACCACCGGCTGGGCGCTGTGCGCCGCCGCCGGGCCGGCCGCCGCGCTGGCTGTCCTGAAGCTGCGCCCCGCCGCGACCGCCGCCCC
>NZ_NHSG01000029.1:0-5916 GCF_020024005.1 Streptomyces purpurogeneiscleroticus | reverse complement strand
GGACCGCCCCGCTGCCCTTCCGGCGCTGGTCGGCGACGAGCGCTGCGACCTGCTCGTCGTCGGGGGCGGCTACAGCGGCCTGTGGACCGCGCTGCTCGCCAAGGAGCGCGACCCGGAGCGCGACGTCGTCCTCGTCGAGGGCCAGCAGGTCGGCTGGGCCGCCTCCGGCCGCAACGGCGGCTTCTGCGCCGCCTCGCTCACCCACGGCCTCGGCAACGGCCTGGCCCGCTGGCCCGGCGAGCTGAAGAAGCTCGAAGAGCTGGGCGCCCGCAACCTCGACGCCATCGGGGCCGCCGTCGAGCGGTACGGCATCGACTGCGCCTTCGAGCGCACCGGCGAGATCGACCTCGCCACCGAGCCGCACCAGATCGCCGAGCTCCGCGAGGCCGCCGAGGACGCCGCCCGCCTCGGCCTCACCGGGTACGACTTCCTCGACCAGGACGCCGTACGCGCCGAGGTCGACTCGCCGGCCTTCCTGGCCGGCCTGTGGAACCGCGACGGCGTCGCCATGCTCAACCCGGCCCGGCTGGCCTGGGGCCTGAAGCAGGCGTGCCTGGACCAGGGCGTACGGATCTACGAGCACACCCGCGCCACCGACCTGGCCTCCGACGGCACGGGCATGGCGGTCCGCACGCCCTACGGGCGCGTCTTCGCCCGCCACGTGGCGCTCGGCACCAACGCCTTCCCGAACCTGGTCCGCCGGGTCCGCCCGTACATCGTCCCGGTCTACGACCACGCGCTGATGACCGAGCCGCTCACCGAGGAGCAGCTCGCCGCCATCGGCTGGAAGAACCGCCAGGGGCTGTCCGACAGCAACAACCACTTCCACTACTTCCGCCTCACCGCCGACAACCGCATCCTGTGGGGCGGTTACGACGTCGTCTACCGCTACGGCGGCGGGGTCCGCGCCGAGTACGACCACCACCCCGCCACCTACGAGAAGCTCGCCCGCCACTTCTTCCAGCACTTCCCGCAGCTGGAGGAGGTCCGCTTCAGCCACGCCTGGGGCGGCGCGATCGACACCTGCGCCCGCTTCTCGGCGTTCTTCGGCACCGCGCACGCCGGACGGGTCGCGTATGCGGCGGGCTACACCGGCCTCGGCGTGGGCGCCACCCGCTTCGGCGCGGATGTCATGCTCGACCTGCTCTCGGGCGCGCGCACGGAACGCACGGAGCTGGAGATGGTCCGGACGAAGCCGCTGCCGTTCCCGCCGGAACCGCTGCGCTGGGCCGGCATCGGCATCACCCAGTGGTCGATGTCCCGTGCCGACGCGCGCGGCGGCCGGCGGAATCTCTGGCTGAAGGCGATGGACAAGGTGGGGCTGGGCTTCGACAGCTGACCCGGCGCGGGCGGGCCCAGGGGGCGCGCCCGCGCACCACTGATGGCCGGGTGTGACCCATGACACCCAAGTTCTTGATCAATCCGTGTAAGGAGGCGGTGCTCGGCCCCTCTCACTCTCGGAACGCGGCCCCGACGGGCCGGCGAGCGAGTGAGGGAGACAGCTATGGACCCCACGCGGGACAAGCGCGCCGTGGAGTGGCTCGTGTCGGTGGCACCGGACCCGGAAGCCTGCCGCTTCGAATGGGAGCGCAACCCTTTCGGGGTGACGCTCCTCCCGGCCGGGCTGGCGTGGGACGTGCTGATCGTCCCCGGCAGCCTTGGCCACCCCACTCTCGACGTGCTCACCAGCTGTCTCGACCGGCCCGGGCCGGTCCTCGCCGACTTCGGGGAGGGCCGTATGGGCTTCTTCGTCCCGGCGGGCACGACGGCCCGCTGGCTCGGTACCGGTGTGCGCGGGGCCGGCCGGGGCACCTGGATCGTCGTGCCCTACCCGGGCCGGTACACCGGCGGCACCCGTTGGATCGTCCCGCCGGACGGCGAGGGCACGCTCACCGACCCGGGCATCCTCGAACTCGCCCTGCACGAGGCGGCGGCCCGGGTGGCGGGGGCCGACGACGGGTGACCGCTCCGTACAGGAGTCCGTACAGGAGTCCATGCAGAAGGACGAGCAGCGCCGCCGACAGTGCCCATGATCCGAGGACGTCCACCGGCCAGTGGTAACCGCGCACGACCAGGCCGGGGCCGTTCGCCAGGACGAGGACGAGCGCTGTAGTGAGCAGCAGGCGGCGGGTCAGCGGGGCGGCCGCGCAAGGGAGCAGGAGCAGCGCGGCCGCTCCGTACGCGACGGCGGCCGTCGCGGCGTGCCCCGAAGGGTAGAAGCCGGTCGCGCCGGCCAGCGGTCCCGGCGGCGCGGGCCGGGCGAGCACGGCCTGCAGCGGCCCGACGAGTGCCGGTACCGCGGCCATCGCGACGGCCGCGGCGAGCGGCGGCAGCCACCAGCGGGGGAGCCCCGCGGCGCGGCCGCGCCACCCGGCGTACACCGCGGCGGCCAGCAGCACGGGCAGAGCCACCGCCAGATTGCCCAGATCGGCGAGGAGTTCGGCGAGCGCGGCCGGGAGACCACGGTCCAGAAGTACCTGATCCACCCGGGCGTCCAGCCGCAGCAGCGGCCCGTGGGCCGCGACCTGCCAGGTGAGGAGCGCGAAGAGCGCGAGCGTCGCGGCCAGTGTGCACGCGAGGCGGGGGAGAGAGGCCGGCCGCCCCGGAACAGGGGGGGTGGTTCCGGGGCGGCCGTGCTGACCGGTGAACCGCGCGCCCCGGGGGGTCTGGGGCGGGCGGCCATCCGATCGGTGAGGATTCCCGGAGCCGGAGGCTCCGGTGGTGTGCGCGAGGGCACGGCCAGGTCGAAGCCGGGGAAGCGCCGACCGGGCATCGCTCGCAGTCCCCTGCGAGCGGGGTGTTTCTCTCATCTGCAGAAACCGTACGGCAGAGCGGCACCCCTCCAACAGGCGGATCACCCACCCGCCATGGCCCCCGCACATCTTCTTCACGCCGTCCCGCCACTTCGGGCCGGTAGCCCGGATTCCGCGCCCGTCGGCGCCTTCCGGGACCCGTCCGAGACCCCCGCGCGGGGAAAGCGCAGAGCGCCCGCACGAACATACGTACGGGCGCTCCGCGCTTTTCGCTCCAGGCGTCTCAAATCGCTCCAGGCGCCTCAGATTGCTCCAGGCGTCTCAGCGCGTGCCTCAGCGCGTGCCTCAGCGCGTGTCTCAGAGCGCGGCGAAGGCCGACTCCAGGATGTCCAGCCCCTCGTTGAGCAGGTCCTCGCCGATGACCAGCGGCGGCAGGAAGCGGATGACGTTGCCGTACGTACCGGTGGTCAGGATCAGCAGGCCCTCCTGGTGGCACGCCTTGGCCAGCGCCGAGGTCGCCTCCGGGTTCGGGTCCTTCGAGCCGGACTTCACCAGCTCGATCGCGATCATCGCGCCGCGGCCGCGGACCTCGCCGATGATGTCGTACTTCTCGGCCATGGTCTGCAGGCGGGCCTTCATGACCTCTTCGATGCGCTTGGCCTTGGCGTTCAGGTCCAGCTCGCGCATGGTCTCGATCGCGCCGACGGCGGCGGCGCAGGCGACGGGGTTACCGCCGTAGGTGCCACCCAGACCGCCCGCGTGGGCGGCGTCCATCATCTCGGCGCGCCCGGTCACGGCGGCCAGCGGCAGACCGCCGGCAATACCCTTCGCGGTCGTGATCAGGTCGGGCACAATGCCCTCGTCCTCACAGGCGAACCACTGCCCGGTCCGGCAGAAGCCGGACTGGATCTCATCCGCGACGAAGACGATCCCGTTCTCCTTCGCGAAGTTCGCGATCGCGGGCAGGAAGCCCTTCGCCGGCTCGATGAAGCCGCCCTCGCCGAGCACCGGCTCGATGATGATCGCGGCGACGTTCTCGGCGCCGATCTGCTTGGTGATCTGCGAGATGGCCTGGTCCGCGGCCTCCTGCGCGCAGTTCTCCGGGCCGGTCAGCCAGCGGTACGGGTAAGCCAGCGGCACCCGGTAGACCTCGGGCGCGAACGGCCCGAAGCCGTGCTTGTACGGCATGTTCTTCGCCGTCAGCGCCATCGTCAGGTTCGTCCGGCCGTGGTACCCGTGGTCGAAGACGACCACGGCCTGGCGCTTGGTGTACGCACGCGCAATCTTGACCGCGTTCTCCACGGCTTCCGCACCCGAGTTGAACAGGGCGGACTTCTTCTCGTGGTCACCCGGGGTCAGCTCGGCGAGCTGCTCGCAGACCTCGATGTACGGCTCGTACGGCGTGACCATGGCACAGGTGTGGGTGAAGTCCGCGAGCTGCGCGGTCGCGCGGCGCACGACGGCCTCGGCGCTGCTGCCGACCGAGGTCACGGCGATGCCGGAGCCGAAGTCGATGAGGGAGTTGCCGTCCACGTCCTCCAGCACACCGCCGCCGGCGCGCTTGATGAAGACGGGCAGAACCGCGCCGACACCGGCCGCCACGGTGGCCTGCTTGCGCTCCCACAGCTCCTGGGACTTGGGGCCGGGGATCGCGGTGACGACGCGGCGCTCCTGGGGGAGGGCGGGGCCTCCGGTCAGTTCGGACATGGGAGTCTCCTGGAGGGAACGAGGACGCGGACGCACTGAGGCGGCGTACTACGTGACGTACTAAGGGTTGCGTTCGCAGGCTAGGGGCGGCGGGGCGGGAGCGGCATGCACCGTTCGGGAGAAGTACGGGCCTCGCCTTGTCCGGACCGGACATAGCGCGGACCGGGTATCAGGACGGCGCACGGCCAGTAGATTGATCCGCGGCACACCGATCACCTTCCGCCGCACCGCCACCACTGACCAGGGGGAACAGGGACACCGGATGAACACCGAGGGCACGCACGACGCACGCAACACCCACTCGGCCGGAATCCCGCATCCGGCGGCACCGCCCGGACCACCTGCTGCACCGCCGATGCCGAAGCTGCCGCCGGGCCTGCCCGCGTCGGCCGAGGCGGGCGAGCCGCCGCTCGTCGGCTGGCTGCGCGCGCCCCGCCCCGAGGCGGAGCCGGGGATCTGGCGGTACGGCCACCGGGTGCGGCCGGCGGAGGAGCCGGACCGGGCGCCGACGCGCCAGCTCGTCAGCGGCGCGGTGATCTCCTTCCTGTGCGGCTGGCTCCTGTGGTCGCTGCTCTGGAACGGCTACCTCGGCGGCTACTGGATGTGGCCGCTGGTGGCCCTGACGCCGGACTCCTGGCGGCAGGCCGGCGGCGACAAGATGGCGTACGTCTGGGCCTCGTACCTCTACTACGGTCTCGTCATCGCGGCGTTCCTCGTCGTCTTCGGGCGACTGGGGCGCTGGGCCGAACTGGGCCGGCGGCTGGCCGCTCCCGTGCTGCGGAGCAGGGCGGAGCACGCCCCGCAGGCCGCCCCGGCCCCCGCCGCGGACGGCTCACTGTGGCCCGCAGTGCGGGAGGGCGGCGCGCCGGACGCCGCCGAGAAGCTGGCCGCCGAGACGCGCAGCGGCCGCATGAACGACGTCGACGCGGCCCGGATCGAGCGCGCCTGGCGCTCGGTTCAGGCCGGGCGCAACTCCCTGGCCTCGTTCACCGACACGGTGCTTCGGCACGGGGCGACCGCCTGTGCCCACCCCTCGGGGCTGCGCGACCTGCCGCACCGCGGCGCGCGCCACGACCTGCTCACGGACCAGGTGCGGATCGGTACCGCCCCCGATGATCTGCGCAATCCCTATCAGCACCGGGGTGCGGGCATCGCCCTGCAGCCCGCGCTGCTCGGCACGTCCCTGCTGGCGGTGGGGCCGCCGGGCAGCGGGAAGACCAGCCGGCTGACCCGGCCCGTGGTCGAGGCGATGTCCCTGCAGGCGCTGGCGGGCCGTACCGCCGTGGTCGCCGTCGGGGCCGCCGGTGCCGAACTGGGACCGGACGCGGCCTTCGACGCCATCGTGCGGGCCGGACGCACCGACTCCCCCTGCGACCTCGACCTCTACGGCGGCGCCACCGACCCCGACGAAGCCGCTGCCGTGTTGGCGGAGGCGTTGGTGGGGGATGTGGTGGCC
>NZ_NHSG01000028.1:0-5997 GCF_020024005.1 Streptomyces purpurogeneiscleroticus | reverse complement strand
CCCCGGGGCCCCCGCATGATCGACAAGCTGCTGCCCGCCCCCGTGATCACCGCCGAGGCGTTCCACGACGCCCCCGTCTCGGACATGTTCCCCGAGGAACTCGCCCTGGTGGCCGACGCGGTACCGAAGCGGCAGCAGGAGTTCGGTACGGTACGCGGCTGCGCCCGCGACGCGCTCGCCCGGCTGGGCTTCGCCCCCGCGCCCCTGCTGCCGGGGCCCGACCGCGCGCCGCGCTGGCCGGCCGGCGTCGTCGGGGCGCTCACCCACTGCACCGGCTACCGCGCCGCCGCGGTCGCCCGCGCCACGGACGTGCTGACCCTGGGCCTGGACGCGGAGCCGCACGAGCCGGTGGCCGATCAGGGCGTACTGGAGCTGGTCACCCTCCCCGAGGAGCGGGCCCAGCTGGCCCGGCTCGCCGAGCTGATGCCCGAGGTCTGCTGGGACCGGCTGATCTTCAGCGCGAAGGAGAGCGTCTACAAGGCGTGGTATCCGCTCGCCCGCCGCTGGCTCGGGTTCGAGGAGGCGCACCTCACCCTCGACCCGACGGACGCCACCTTCACCGCCCGCCTCCTCGTCCCGGGGCCGGTCGTCCGGGGCCGGGAGCTCACCGGGTTCAGCGGCCGGTGGCTGATCGGGTCGGGGCTGGTGACGACGGCCGTGGTGCTGCCCGCGTGAGACCGCGCGGCCGCGGATGCGGGGCGGCGGGCAGGGGCGCAGCCTGGTAGGGGACCCCACCAGCCCTCACGGAGGCCACTATCGGAACGTTTGCGTTTCGATCGGAGCGAGGCGTACGCTCGAAGAGGCTAAGAGTACGAAACCGTTTCGATCCGTTGTTCGGGGTGGACATGCCCGTCACCACGCCGCCGTCCGCAGCACGCCGGACGCGGCTCTCGCCGGAGCGCGAGGGGGAGCTGTACGCCGCGGTCCTGGATCTGGTGCGCGAGGTCGGATACGAGAACCTCACCCTGGACGCCGTCGCTGCCCGCTCCCGGTGCAGCAAGGCCACGCTGTACCGCCGCTGGCAGGGGAAGCCCCGGCTGGTGTCCGCTGCGCTGCGGCATCTGCGGCCGTTCTCGCTGGAGGACCTGGACACCGGTTCGCTCCGCGGTGATGTGCACGAGCTCGCCCGGCGCATCGGGGACGCCAAGAAGGACATCGACCTGATGCGCGGGATCACGCACGCCGTGCACAGGGATCCGGAGCTGGCCGAGGCCATGCACACGGCCCTGATCGAACCCGAACTGGAGGTGATGCAGGCGATGCTCGACCGGGCGGTCGCCCGCGGCGAGGTCGACTCCGGCTGCCCGGCGATCCCCTTCTTCCCGCACGCACTGTCCGGCGCCGTCTTTTCGCGCCCGATGATCGAGCAACGCCCCGCGGACGCCGCGTACCTCACGCGCTATCTGGACGCCGTGGTGCTTCCCGCCCTGCTGCGGACCTGACGCCGGCCCGGGCGCAACGCCGGGCGGCACGCACTAGAACCACCCCTGGGGACCCCGGAAGAGGAGCACCGGACCCCGGAAGAACCGAAGGACTCCGTATGACCTCCACCCGTGTCGATGCAGGCGCCGACGCCGGGCAGCCGGCCGAGGCGCCGTCCGGCGGCCGGGCGACGGGGCACACGCCCCACCGCTGGTGGGTGCTGGCCGTCATCGGCCTCGCCCAGCTGATGGTGGTGCTGGACGCCACCATCGTGAACATCGCCCTCCCGTCCGCCCAGCGCGACCTGGGCTTCAACAACGACGGCCGGCAGTGGGTCGTCACCGCCTACTCCCTCGCCTTCGGCTCCCTGCTGCTGCTCGGCGGGCGGCTCGCCGACCTCTTCGGACGGAAGACGACGCTGCTGATCGGTCTGGTCGGCTTCGCCGGGTCCTCCGCGCTGGCCGGTGCCGCCCACAGCTTCTCGATGCTGGTGATCGGCCGGGCCCTGCAGGGCCTGTTCGGCGCGCTGCTCGCCCCGTCCGCGCTGTCCCTGCTGACGACGACGTTCACCGACGCCAAGGAACGCGCCAAGGCGTTCGGCATCTTCGGTGCGATCGCCGGTTCCGGCGGCGCCATCGGGCTGCTGCTCGGTGGCGTACTGACCGAGCACCTGGACTGGCGCTGGACCCTGTACGTCAACCTCGTCATCGCCGTCGTGGCGGTCATCGGCGCGCTGATCTTCGTCCGCCGCCCCGCGCCCACCACGCGACCCCGGCTCGACCTGTTCGGCACGCTGCTCGTCGCCGCGGGGCTCTTCGGCATCGTCTTCGGCTTCTCCAGCGCCGAGACGCACGCCTGGAGCCACTGGATGTGCTGGGCGTTCCTCGCGGGCGGCGGCGTGCTGCTCCTCGCGTTCGTGCTCTGGGAGACGCGCGCCGGGCATCCCCTGCTGCCGCTGCGTGTGCTGGGTGACCGCAACCGCGCCGCGTCCTTCATATCCGTGTTCATCTCCGGCGCCGGCATGTTCGGGGTCTTCCTCTTCCTGACGTACTACCTGCAGCAGACCCTGGCGTACACGCCGGTCAAGACCGGTCTCGCCTTCCTGCCCATGGTCGGCATGCTGATGGTGATGGCGCAGCTGTCGATGAACATCCTCGTGCCGAAGATCGGCCCCAAGCCGATCGTGCCGCTGGGCATGTTCTTCGCCGCGGCCGGCATGATCTGGCTGACGCGGCTGGACCTGGACAGCACGTACGCCGCGCACGTCCTGCCGCCGCTGCTGGTGATGGGCTTCGGCCTCGGCATGGTCATGCCGCCCGCGATGAGCCTGGCCACGCTGGGCGTCGCACCGAGTGACCAGGGCGTCGCCTCGGCGACGGTCAACACGATGCAGCAGGTCGGCGGTTCGATCGGCACCGCGCTGTTCAACACGATGGCCGCCAGCGCCGTCACCAACTACCTCGCGGACCGCAGGCCGACCAGGCTGAACCAGGCGGAAGCCGCCCTGCACAGCTACGACATCGCGTACTGGTGGGCCGCCGCCTTCTTCGCCACCGGCCTGGTCATCACGCTGTTGCTGTACCGCAGGGGCAAGGCCGTCGCCGATCACGGCCCGGCCGTACCGGTGGAGCCGGAGCACCACGGCCATGGCCACGGGCGGCACGGGGGCGCACACGACGGGTCCGCCGAGCCGGAGCCGACTCCGGTGACCGCGGCGGTCGCGACGCCGACCGGTCCCGCCGTGCACGGCCGGGTGCTGGACGCGGCCGGTGCGCCCGTGCCGGAGGCCGCCGTCACGCTGATCGACTCCCAGGGCAGCCAGCTCGGCCGCGCCACGGCGGCGGCGGACGGCCAGTACTCCCTGGCCACCCCGGCCGCGGGCAGCTATGTACTCGTCGGTGCGGCCGCCGGGCACCAGCCGCGGGTGGCCACCCTGGCCGTCGGCGCGGAACCGGTCGCCTTCGACCTGATGCTCGCCGGGACCGGCGGCCTGGAGGGCACCGTGCGGGCCGGCTCGTCACCGGTGCCGAACGCCCTGGTCGTGGCCACGGACGAGCGCGGCGACGTGATCGAGTCGGCCTCCTCCGGCGAGGACGGCGGCTACCGCCTCCCCTCGCTCGTACCGGGCGTCTACACCCTGACGGCCAGTGCGGAGGGGTACCAGCCGTACGCCGGCATCGCCGAGGTCTCCGGAGGCGTACCGACCCGCCAGGACGCCGTGCTCCAGCCCGCCGCCACCCTCCGCGGCACGGTCCACAGCCGGACCGGCGCGCCCCTGGGCGAGGCCCGTGTCTCGCTGCTGGACCCCGCGGGCAACGTGGTGGCGGTCCGGACGACGGGCCCGGACGGCGCGTACGCGTTCACCGACCTGTCCGGCGGCGAGTACACGGTCGTGGCCAGCGGCTTCCCGCCGGTCGCCACCCCGCTGACCGTCGGCGCCGCGGGCCACGACGGCTTCGACATCACCCTCACGCACGGGGACTGACACCCCGGACCCCGAGGAGGGCGGCATCCGTACGTACGGATGCCGCCCTCCTCGTCATTGCGCCGGGCGCCACATCGGCCAGAGCGTCGGGCCGTCCTCGTGGGCGCGCAGTTCCGCGCTGACGGTGAACCCGAAGTGCTCGTAGAACGGGATGTTGTCCGGCTTGGAGGACTCCAGGTGGACGGGGAGGCCCGCCGCGTCGGCGCGGGCGAGGCCCGAGCGGAGCAGGGCGGCGCCGTGGCCCTGACCGCGGACTTCCGGGTCGGCGCCGATCAGCGCGAGATACCAGTGCGGTTCCTCGGGCGTGTGCGCGGCGACCTGTTCCACGACGTCCCGCAGCAACAGGGCGCGCTCGCCGAGGATGTCCACCAGTTCGTGCACCGTCCCGGCGTCCGGTACGGCCTTGTCGCGGGCCTCCGGCGGCACCCAGAACGCCGCGGCGGCGGAGGTGAGTTCGCACCTGCCGTGCGGCCCGTACTGCCGGCGGAAGAGCGTCGTGAAGTAACGGACGAGCCGCTCACCGCGGGTGGCGGCGTCGGGGAGCAGCCAGCACATCAACGGATCGTCGTCGAAGGCCCGGGCCAGCGACCGGCCGATCGACGGAGTGTCGTCGGCCGTCGCGGCCCTGGGGGTACACGTGTTCGGCATACCGTGCATTCTGCCCGGAAATGATCAAGCAGCGGTATCGGCTTTGGCGGGTTCTTCCGTGAAGTCCATCTCAGGCGGCGGGACGCGGAACAGGCGCGTGAGGTAGGCGAGGTAGCAGATGCCGAGGGCGAGCCAGATGAGGCCGAGGGTGAGGGCCTTGCCGTCCAGGCGGCTGAGGAGCCAGAGGTCGACCAGGGCGCCGACGGCGGGGAAGGCCAGGTAGGTGACCGGGCTGAGCCGGGTCCCGGCACGGCGTTCGCGCAAGTACGTGGCGATGACGCTGACGTTGACCAGTGTGAAGGCCGTGAACGCGCCGAAGTTGATGAAGGACGTGGACGTCGTCACGCTCAGCCGCAGGGCGATCAGGCCGATCAGGCCGGTGAGGGCGATGTTGAGCGCGGGGGTGCGCAGCCGGGGGTGCAGATAGCCGAAGAGGCGGCGCGGGAGGACGCCGTCCCGCCCCATGGCGTACAGCAGCCGGGAGGCGCTGGCCTGGGCGGCGATGCCGGAGGCGAACTGCGCGACGACCAGCCCTGCGAGGAAGAAGGAGGCGAACAGGTCGCCCGCGATGGTCTTCGCGATCTCGAAGGCCGCCGAGTCGGGGTCGTCGAACGCCGCGCCGGGGTGGACGAGCTGGGTGGTGTAGGCGAGGGCGACGAAGATGCCGCCGCCGATGAGGGCGGTGAGGAGGATGGCGCGCGGAATGGTCCGCTTCGGGTCGACGGCCTCCTCGGTGAGGGTGGTGACGGCGTCGAACCCGAGGAAGGAGTACGCGGCGACGGCCGCACCCGCGGACACACCGGTCACGGTGGTCGCGTCATTGACGAACGGCGTGCTGCTGAAGATCGCCCCGGTACCGCCCTGGTGGAAGACGTGCAGCAGGGAGAGGACGGCGAAGAACCCGATCACCAGCACCTGGAAGGCCATGAGCAGGTCGTTGGCGCGCTCGGCGGTGCGGATGCCGCAGATGTTCAGCGTGGTGGTGACGGCGATGAAGGCGAGGATCCACACCCAGGAGGGCACTCCTGGGAACTCGGCCTTGAGGTAGGCGGCGCCGATCAGCCAGATGACCATCGGCAGGAAGAAGTAGTCCAGCAGGGTCGCCCAGCCGACGAGGAATCCGGCCCGGGAGTCGATGGCGCGCCGTACGTAGGTGTAGGCGGAGCCGGCGACGGGGTGGCGGGCTGCCATCTTGCCGTAGCTGTGCGCGGTGAAGATCATCGCGACCATGGCGAGCAGATACGCGGTGGGCACGGCGCCATGCGTCTCACCGGCGACGACGCCGAAGGTGCCGAGCACGATCAGCGGGGCCATGTAGGCGAGGCCGAAGGCGACGACGCCTTTCAGGGTCAGGGTCCGGCGGAGCGCGGGGGCTGGCTCGGTCACGGTGGGACTCCAGTAGTGGTGAGGGCGAGGGGAGGGGGCTCGGAAGACTTGTTAAG
>NZ_NHSG01000027.1:0-5819 GCF_020024005.1 Streptomyces purpurogeneiscleroticus | reverse complement strand
GAGGGACCGGCGGGGGGCTCGTCGGGGACTTCCCCGGCTCCCGGCGCTGACGCGGGGCCTGCTCCGCTGACCGTCGCGTTCGACAACCGGGGCGGCGCGCGGGCACTGACCGAGCATCTGGTCGCCCTCGGCCACCGCCGCATCGGATGCGTCGCGGGTCCCGAGGGGCTCACCACCACCCGGCACCGGCTGGAGGGCCACCGCGCCGCCCTCACGGCGCACGGCATCGAGGACGTGCCCGGCCGCACGGTCCACGGCGCCTACGACCGGGCCTCCGGCTACACGGCAGCCCACGAACTCCTCCGGCGGGACGAGGAACTGACCGCCGTCGTCGCGGCCAATGACACGGTCGCGCTCGGCGTCTGCGCCGCGCTGCGCGAGCACGGGCTGCGGGTTCCCGAGGACGTCTCGGTCGCAGGCTTCGACGATCTGCCCTTCAGCATGGACGCGGTGCCGGCGCTGACGACCGTCCGGCTGCCGCTGACCGAGGCCGGAGCACGGGCCGGCCGGCTGGCGATGGGCCGGGAGCCTGCGCCGGCGGACGGCGTGGTGCTGCTTTCATCCGAATTGGTGATACGCAAGTCGACGGCTCCGCCCTATTCTTGACTCAGTCAAGGTTTTTGGGGGATGCCATGACCGTCCAGGAATTCCGCCGCTTCAACCGCTTCTACACCAACCTCATCGGCGCGCTCGACTACGGCCGCCATCTCTACAGTCCGTACACGCTCACCGAGGCCCGGCTGCTGTACGAGCTCGCCAACAGCCCTGGTCAGGTGGACGCCGCGGACCTGCGGCTCACGCTCTCCCTGGACGCGGGGTATCTCAGCCGTCTGCTCGGGAAGTTCGAGGAGCGCGAGCTGATCACCACCGGCCGCTCGGAGGAGGACTCGCGACGCCGGCGCGTCATGCTCACCGCGCACGGCCGGGAGGCGGCGTCCATCCTGGAGGAGCGGTCGCAGGACCACGCCGGCCGACTCCTGGAAAAGCTGCCCGGACCGGACCGTGCCCGGCTGGTGGAGTCCATGGCGACGATCCGCGAGCTGCTCGGCGACACCGGCCCATCGGATGGCGACCCATCGAATGCCGCCGTATCGGATGCCGCCGTATCGGGTATCGCCCCATCGAATGCCGGCTCACCGGACGCCGGTCCGCAGCCCGCGTCCGACGCCCGTTCCGGACCGCCCTCGGACCGGGTGACCCTGCGGACCACGCGCCCCGGCGACCTCGGCTGGATGGTGCAGCGCAACGCCGAGCTCTATGCCCGCGAGTACGGCTTCGACCTCTCCTACGAAGCGCTGGTGGCCCACATCGTCGCCGAGTTCGCCGAGCACTTCGACCCGCGCTGGGACCGCGCCTGGATCGCCGAACTGAACGGCAAACCGACGGGCCAGGTGATGTGCGTCCGGGACCGGGCGGACGAGGGGGCGCAGACCGATGGGGAGGACGGGAGCGGTCGGCGGGAGCGGATACAGCGGATACGCACGGCTCGGCTGCGGTTGCTGCTCGTGGAGCCGGAGGCCCGCGGTCACGGCATCGGCGGGCGGCTGGTGACGGCCTGCACGGACTTCGCCCGGGACGCCGGGTACGAGGAGCTGGTGCTGTGGACCAACAGCGTCCTGACGTCCGCCCGGCGGATCTACGAGCGGGCCGGGTTCGAGCTGGTCGCCGAGCGGCCGCACCACAGTTTCGGACAGGACCTGGTCGGGCAGGACTGGCGACTGCGGCTGTGAGTCGTCGGCCGAGACGGTGAACCGCAGGCTGGGACTGCGAGCCCCGGCTGTAGCGGGGAGCCGTCGGCCGAGACTGTGCGTCGGGGCTGCGGCGGTGAGCCGTGGGCTGAGACTGTGCGTTGCGGCTGCGGCGGTGAGGCGTGGGCTGAGACCGTGGTCCTGACGCTGCTGTGGGCCGTGGTTGTGACTGTGACTGTGCACCGTTGGTCGACGGGACGGTTCGGTGCGGAGCGGTGGGAAGCGGTGCGGAGCGCTGCGGTGCAGGGCAGGGCAGGGCAGGGAGTGCAATGCAGTGCAGCGGGAACCGTACGAGGTTGTTCGTGAAGGGCTGGGAAAGGTAGGGCTGTAGGGCTATGCGATTCGCCTTCTCGACGCTGGGCGTGCCCGGGATGCCGGTACGGGACGTGGCCGGGCTCGCCGCCGGCGCCGGGTACCACGGGGTGGAGCTGCGCGCCCATCCGGAGGAACCGGTGCACACGGGCCTCGGTCCCGGCGAACGTGCCGAGGTCGCCCGGGAGTTCGCGGACGCCGGGGTGGAGATTCTCACCATCGCCGGGTACGCGAAGGTCGCCGAGGCTCAGGACGCGGCGGGTGAGGCGGCGGTCGCGGACGAGTTGGCGGGGCTGGTCGGGCTCGCGGCGGATGTGGGCGCCTCGTACGTACGGGTGTTCCCCGGTGCGGGTGACCGGCCGGCCGCGGAGGCCGACGCGGACGCCGCCCGTCGGCTCGGAGCCATCGCGCCGCTCGCCGCGGACCGCGGTGTGTCCGTGCTGCTGGAGACGCACGACTCGCACCGTACGGGGGCCGCGGCGGCGCGTGTGGTCGGGCCGGTGGGGCACGGGTCCGTCGGGGCGCTGTGGGACGTGCTGCACACCTGGCTCGGTGGTGAGGACCCGGCCGCTACGCAGGCCGTACTCGCCCCCCATCTGGGCTATGTCCAGGTCAAGGACGTCGCCTCGGCGGAGGACAAGACGCCGTTGCCTCTCGGCGCCGGGGTGCTCCCACTGGCCGACTGCCTCGGCGCGCTCGTCGGGGACGGTTGGGACGGCTGGCTGTGCTGGGAGTACGAGAAGCGGTGGTACCGCGAGGCACCCGCACTCCCCGACCTGCTCCGCCCCGGCCGCGAATATCTGGAGCAGCTCCTGGCCACGCTGCAGAAGTAGGACCCTCGGGCGGTCCACCGTGTGCCAGTAGTACCAATCTGTACCAATCTTGCGAGGTGGGGCGGTTCCGGGGAACCCACGGCGTTGCCGGTCCGTCACAACGACGTACTGCCGGTGAGTCTCCGCAAAGCGGTGTCGGCCTCGCTGCTGGCTGCGTCGCTGACCACCCTCTCCACCGCCTGCGGCCGGCAGCACACCGCCACCGGCGCACCCCCCTCCTCACGCGCCGGTGGCGGATCTCCTCCCGGGGCGACCGCCGTTCGGAGCCGCCTCTCCGTTGCCACGCCCGGCGCCGCCGCGCCCGCGCCCGTACCTCCCCGTACCCCCGGTCGCGTGATCACCCGGTTGGTGCCGGGGCATTGACCGGCAATTGTTTTCCGGATATCCGTGTCTCCTTGGCAGTTTCCTTCAATACGCCTATATGCCTGGGACTGGGCGGGTGGGAGCGGTCTGTGCCACGCCGCCCCGGCCGTGCGGTGCCGTCGGCGCCGGGGAACCGCTGAGGAGTCACGAGTCACCGAGGAAGTCAGCGAGGAAGCCTCCGAGGAGCCCTCCGGAAGGAGCGCACATGCACTCCAGACGTACCGCTCGCCCCAGCCGTGCCGATCGCCCCAGAGCAACCGAACACTCCGCCCCCGCCGATCGTTCCGTTCCCGGCCCCGCCGATCGTTCCATTTCCAAGGCCGCTTCCGAGGCCGCCGATCGTTCCGTTCCCCGGCCCGCCGATCACTCCAGAGCCACCGACCACTCCAGACGTGCCGTTCTGACCGCTGCCGCTGCGGCGGCGACCGCCGTGGCCACCGCCGGTACCGCCTACGCCGCGCCCGCCGGGCCGGCGCGGGACGTGCGGGACCGGCTGCGGGGGCTCATTGCCCGGATGAGTTTGGAGGAGAAGGTCGGGCAGCTCTTCGTGATGCGGGTGTACGGGCACTCCGCCACCGCGCCCGACCCCGCCGACGTCGAGGCCAACCGCAAGGAGATCGGCGTCGCGAACGCCGCCGAGCTGATCGCGAAGTACCACGTCGGCGGCATCATCTACTTCTCCTGGGCGCACAACACCCGCAATCCGCGCCAGATCGCCGACCTCTCGAACGGTATCCAGCAGGCGGGCGCCGCCCAGCGCGTCCCCGTGCCGCTGCTGATCGCCACCGACCAGGAACACGGAATAGTGACCCGGATCGGCGCGCCCGCCACGCTCTTCCCCGGGGCGATGGCCCTGGCGGCGGGCGGCTCGCGGGAGGACGTGGAGACGGTCGGCCGGATCTCCGGCGCCGAGCTGTACGCCATGGGCATCCGCCAGGACTACGCTCCCACCGCGGATGTGAACGTCAATCCCGCGAACCCGGTCATCGGTGTGCGGTCGTTCGGCGCCGATCCCCAGGCGGTGGCCCGGTTCGTCGCCGCGGAGGTGAAGGGGTATCAGGCGGCCGGCGTGGCCGCGACCGCCAAGCACTTCCCCGGCCACGGTGACACCGACACCGACAGCCACATCGGGATCCCGTACATCCACCACTCCGCCGAGGAGTGGGAGCGCCTGGACGCGCCGCCCTTCAAGGCGGCCATCGCGGCGGGAATAGATTCAATCATGACGGCGCATATCGTCGTCCCCGCGTTCGACAAGAGCGAGGACCCCGCCACGCTCTCCCGGCCGATCCTCACCGGCATCCTGCGCGAGCGCCTCGGTTACGACGGCGTGGTGGTCACCGACTCGCTCGGCATGGAGGGCGTGCGCAAGAAGTACGGGGACGACCGCGTCCCGGTGCTCGCCCTGAAGGCCGGCGTCGATCAGCTGCTGAACCCGCCGGACCTGGAGGCCGCGTACAAGGGCGTGCTCACGGCCGTGGGCAACGGGGAACTGAGCGAGCGGGAGATCGACGAGAAGCTGCTGCGCATCCTGGTGCTGAAGGAGCGGCGCGGGCTGTTCGCCGGTCCGTACACCTCGCGGCGCGCGGTGGACCGTACGGTCGGCACGAAGCGGCACCTCAGGACTGCCGACAAGATCGCCGACCGGACCACGACGCTGCTGGTCAACGAGGGTGGGCTGCTGCCGCTCTCCCGGCGCAGCGCCCGCCGCGTCCTGGTGGTCGGCGCCGACCCGGCCGCGCCGTCCGGCACCGGCGGCCCGCCCACCGGCGTGCTCGCGCGCACCCTCGGCGAGCTGGGCTTCACCGCCACCGCGCACTCCACGGGCACGGCGCCCACCCAGGCGCAGACCGACGCGGCGGTGGCGGCGCTGGCGGACCACGACGCGGTGGTCGTCGCCACGTACAACGTCACCGCGGCATCCTCGCAACGGGGGCTGGTGCGGGCCCTCCTGGACTCCGGGAAGCCGGTGGTGCAGCTGGCGATCCGGAATCCGTACGACATCGCCCAGCTCGACGGCGTCAAGGCGGCGCTGGCCAGCTACTCGTGGACGGATGTCGAACTGCGCGCCGCCGCCCGGGTGATCGCGGGCCGCCGGGAGCCGAAGGGCAGGCTGCCGGTTCCGGTCATGCGCGCCGACGCACCCGGCACGGAACTCTTCCCGATCGGCCACGGCTTGTCGTACTGACCACATCGGCTACGGGCTGCCCTGCTGACTGCATCAGCCACAGTCGGCCCTACTAGCCGCATCGACCACGTACTGACGTACTGACCACACCGACCACGGACCGACGTACTGGCCGCACCGGCCACGTACTGACGTAGTGACCGCACCGGCCACAGCCCGTCGTACTGCCCGCACTGGGGCGTTCGTACGAGCGCCCCTACCGGACCTTCCGTACAGCGCGTACCGCACGGCCCGTACCGCGTCTCTCGTCCCTCATGCGCAATACGCCGTTCGCGTCTGGCGTGTGCCCGTCACGGCGGGTCACGCTGGGCCGGCATGGACTGGCATCGCGTGGCTGGACTGGCATCGCGTGGGTGGGGGCACAGGGGGGACGGT
>NZ_NHSG01000026.1:0-5854 GCF_020024005.1 Streptomyces purpurogeneiscleroticus | reverse complement strand
ACCCCGCCCGGTGGCACCCGCACCGCGGGCCACCCCGAGCCCGAGCACGACCCGGGCCTGATGGCCGCCTTCCGGCGCGGCATCACCCGCGCCGACGAGACCTACGACGCGTCGGCGGACCGGGGCACCGCCTACGACAGCACCAGCGCTTATGACAACGCCGCCTATGACACCGCCGCCTACGACAGCGCCACCCCGTACGACAACACCGGCACCGGCCCGGCCCCGAGCCGGCCCCGAGGAGACGACCAGAACCATGGTGAGTGACGTTCACGTACAGTCCCAGCGACACAGCGGCCGGCCGACGACGGACCTTTCCTGGCTGCTGACCGGACTCGTCCAGCGCGTACCGCACGCCCGCAGCGCCCTGCTGCTCTCCTCCGACGGGCTGGTCAAGGCCGCACACGGCTTCGAGCCCGACAGCGCGGACCACATGGCGGCGCTCGCCTCCGGCCTGTACAGCCTGGCCCGCAGCGCCGGCGTCCGCTTCGGCGACGGCGACGACGTCCTCCAGGTCGTCGTCGAGCTGGAGTCCACCCTGCTCTTCGTCTCCACCGCGGGCTCCGGCGCCAACCTCGCCGTGCTCGCCTCCCGCGAGGCCGACGTCGCCGTCCTCGGCTACGAGATGGGCATGCTGGTCAAGAGCGTACGGCCCTACCTCGCCACGCCCGCCCGGCATCAGGCGCGAGCGGGTGGGCACTGAAGATGGCGGTACGTCGCCGGAGACGGCAGGGGTCGGAGCCGCTCTGGCTCGACGACGAGGCCGGCCGCCTGGTCCGTCCGTACACCGTCAGCAACGGACGGACCCGCCCGACCGCGCACTTCGACCTGCTGACGATGGTGATCGCCACCGGCAAGCGGCCGGTGACGTGCCAGGGCCCGGACTACATGCAGGTCCTCGGTCTGTGCGGCGGCCCGGTCTCGGTGGCCGAGGTGGCCGCCCATATACGGCTGCCGGCGGTGGTCACCAAGGTGCTCCTCGCCGACCTCGTGGACTGCGGAGCCCTCACCGCCCGGGCCCCCGCACAGAATCCGCAAGGCCCGTCGCACTGTAACGACCGAGCACTCCTGGAGGCGGTGCTGCATGGACTCCGACAGCGTCTTTGAAAGGACCTGTACTTTTGAACCGTATGCCCCGGCCACCACTCCCGACGGCGACCCCTTTCCGTCCGCACTGAAGATCCTCGTCGCGGGGGGCTTCGGGGTCGGCAAGACCACCTTCGTGGGCGCCGTCAGCGAGATCGAACCGCTGTGCACGGAAGAGCTCCTCACCCAGGTCAGCATCGGCACCGACTGCCTGGACGGGGTCGAGGAGAAGACCACCACCACCGTCGCGATGGACTTCGGGCGGATCACCGTCAGCACCGACCATGTGCTGTACCTCTTCGGCACGCCCGGCCAGCAGCGCTTCTGGTTCATGTGGGACGAGCTGTCGGCCGGCGCGCTCGGCGCCGTGGTCCTCGCCGACACCCGGCGCCTGGAGGACTGCTTCTCCGCCGTCGACTTCTTCGAACGCCGCGGCATTGAATTCATCGTCGCGGTCAACCAGTTCGACGGGTCCTTCCACTACGAACCGGACGAGGTGCGCGCCGCCATAGACCTCTCACCCAGCACCCCGGTCGTGCTGTGCGACGCCCGGCACTGCAGTTCCGCGACCAACGTCCTGGTCTCTCTCGTCCAGCACCTTCTGACCCCCGCCTTCGCTACGGAGCTGCCATGAACCGGCCCGCGTCCCGCCTGCCTGCCCCCACCTACGACCCCACCCGGCACCTGCTGCTGACGCCCGACGACGACGAGGCGCCGGCACGGGTCGCCCGGCTGCGTACGCTCGGCATCGGCGAGGCACCGCTGCCCGCCTTCGACGACTTCGCGCGGAACCTCGCCCGAACCACCCAGGCCCCGTACGCCATGGTCAACTTCATCGACGAGCGCCGGCAGTACTTCGCCGGTCTCTACACCCCCGCCGAGGAGCAGGCGCCGGTCGAGCTGGGGCCCGCGCCGGCCAGCGCGCAGCCGGGCCGGGTGATGGCCCGCGACCACGGCTACTGCCCGCACGTCATCGTCCGCCGCAAGGCCCTGGTCCTGGAGGACGTCTGCGACTACCCGCGGTTCGCGGGCAATCCGGTCGTCGACGAGATCGGCATCCGCTCCTACCTCGGCGCGCCGCTGATCGACCGTACGGGCATGGCGCTCGGCACGGTCTGCGTCGTGGACCTCGAACCGCGCCCGTGGGGACGTGAAGGGCTGGACACCATCAAGTCCATGGCGGCCCGGCTGGTCGACCAGATCCACCGGATGGAGCAGGAGCGGACGGACGGGCTGTGAGCCCGCCAGCGCCCGGGGACCGACGGGCCGGTGGGGCCTCGCTGTAACAGCGAGGCCCCACCGGCCCGTTGTGCGTTCTCTCCCGCAGCAAGTCCTGTGGTGTCACCCCGTGAGCAGGCCCGCTCCTGCGTACGCGTGGTGGTGGTCGTACTCCTCCGTCCGGTCCTCCGTACGGACCCGGTCCGAGAGCCGACCGGACCATTCGCCGTGCGGAGTGCCCAGGGCCAGCTCGCCCAGCCGCAGCAGCTGGACGTCGGAGGTGCCGGCCGGCGCGAAGATGTGGTGCGCGTCCCGCAGATAGCGCTCCACCGGGCGGTCGGTGAACAGCCCGCACGCCGCGTGGATGTCCATCGCGTCGCGCGCCGACTCGATCGCCGACTCGACGTTGACGAGCTTGGCGTTCATCAGCTCCGCGTCGCAGTTCTCCCCCCGGTCCAGCAGATGCACGGCGTGGTACGCCGCGAGCCGCGCGGTGAGCAGTCTGGACTGGATCCGGCCCAGCTTGAGCTTGATGTTGGTCAGCGCGTGCAGCGGCTTGCCGTAGCGCTGCCGCTCCGCGCAGAACCGTGCGGTCTCCTCCAGGACCGCCTGGTGGATGCCGAGGGAGACGGCGGTGAGGTTCGGGCGGCCGTACAGCACGCTGGAGGAGTAGGCGACGGCCAGCCCGTCGCCCTCCCGGCCGAGGAGGTTCGCCGCCGGGATCCGGCAGTTGTCGAAGAAGAGCTCGCCGAAGCTGAAGCCGTGCAGGCCCATCGTGGCCGCCTGCGGGCCGACCCGGAAGCCGGGGCGGTCGTGCTCCACGAGGAAGGCGGACAGGCCGTGCGAGCCCTCGCCGGTGCGCACGACGACGCCGTGCAGGTCACCGACGTGGCTGTTGCCGACGTATATTTTGCGGCCGTTGAGGATGTAGTCGTCGCCGTCGCGGACCGCGCTGCTGGACATGCCGAGCACATGGCCGCCGGAGTGCGGCTCGGTGACCGCGATGGTCGGCAGGCACTCGCCCGCGGCGATGGCGGGCAGCCAGGTCTTCTTCTGGGCCTCGCTGCCGAAGTGAATGATCTTGGCGACACCGAGCTGGGACGCCTGCACCATCGCGCCCATGGCGGCGCTGACCCGGGACAGCTCCTCGATGATCACCGTCTTGGCCAGGTGTCCGGCCCCCATGCCGCCATAACCGCGCTCGACGGTCGCGCCGATCCACCCCTGGCGGGCGATCCGGCGCGACAGGGCATGGCAAACGGAACGGCTTGCCTCCATATCTGCTATGCGGGGGCGTACTTCGCGCTCTGCGAAGTCGCGCACCCTCTGCCGGAGTGCCTCATGCCGCTGGTCGGTGAAGTAGCGATGCAAGACGAGCCCTCCTCCGCGATGCGTCCGTGCTAGTTGCTCTGTGTCATCCGGTGCGTCATCCCTCGATCGGATCCGGACAGTCGTTCTGCGGTTACCCCGAGTGCAATACCCGTTGGCATACCTGGCGCAGGACGCATAAAACCTCTACTCACCGCATTTATGCGAAGACATTGGAGTGCGCATTGATCCTTCACCACCCCGAGGGGCTGCCACATGCGGAAATGCAGAACTGAGGCAGGAGTGATCGGAGTTGCTCACCGAGTGGGTACGTGTGACCGAATTTCATCGTGGTCTCATCGCCCACTGAAGGCGTAGCGCGCGCACGTACGCGACTCGCCCCGGCGGATCGGGGGCGGGTCAGGTGGCGGCGGGCGACGGTCTGCCGGTGCCGTACATCCGCGCACGCCGCCCGCGCCACCTGACGCCTCCCCCCACGTACGGCCGTTGGTCCTGTGTACGGTCAGTGGTCGGGCCCGCAGCAGGAGTCCCGCCGGAGCTGCCGGCCCACCTCCCGCCAGTCCTCGTCGCCGGCCGCCCGGGAGATGCGCGGCCGGTCCGCGGTGAACGCGCCCACCAGGTCAGCTTGTTCGTACAGCCGCCCGCCGCGCAGTACTCCCGTCGTGCGGACCAGCGTGTCGAAGTCGTGGAACGGATCGCCGTCCACGAGCGTCAGGTCCGCGAGCCTGCCCTCCTCCAGCGTCCCCAGGTCCCGCTCCGCGCCGAACACCCGCGCCGGCAGCGCCGTCGCCGTGCGGAGCGTCTGCGCGACGGTCAGCCCGGCGCCGTGCAGGGCGCGCAGCGCCAGATGCAGCGAGAGCCCGATCGCCATCAGCGGCGCGTCCGTGCCCAGCGCGACCAGCCCGCCCTCCGCCAGCACCCGCCGGTAGAACGCCGTCTCCCGGGCGAGGTCCGCCAGCTCCTTCTCCGTCGGCCGGTGCGCCGCGTCCTGCTCGACCAGCGCCACGTCCCACGGCGGCATCAGCGTCGTCACCCGCGGGTCGTCCGCGAGTCCCGGATCGGCCCCCAGCAGCACCCCCGCGGTGAAGGGCGTGGCGACCAGGTGGAAATCGGTCCCGGTGTAGACCTCGGCGGCATCGCTGTACGTACGGGCCGTCGCCGACGTCGCCCGCCCGAACTCCAGCCGCTGCGTCGCCTGCAGATGGGTCGTCAGGTCCTGCCCCAGCTGCACGCCCGGCGTCAGCAGATGGCTGCCGGACCGCACCCCCAGCCGTTCGTGCGCGAACTCCGCCGCCTCCTGCATGATCCAGCCCGGCGCCCGGACGTACGTCTTCACGAAGTCCCAGTCCAGCGCCGCGCCCCGGGCCAGCGAACGGCGCAGTCCCGCGCGCGTCCGGTGGGCGCGCCCCATGCTGTACGCCACCCGCGACCCGTCCAGCAGCTCACCGCAGCTCAGCAGCCGCGGCCCGGCGAGCACCCCGGCGGCGATCGCCTCCCGCAGCCGCGCCTGCTCGTACGAGAAGCCGCCGAACGACACCGCCGTGGTGATCCCGTACGCCAGCTGCAGCGCCGTCTGCCGCCCGCCGTACGTCAACTGCCATGGATGGGTATGCGAATCCCACAGGCCGGGGATCACCGTGCGCTCGGAGGCGTCCACCCGGTTCGCCGCGCGGCGCCCGGCGCGGTGCGGCGCGACCGCCGCGATCCGCCCGTCCTTGATCACCACGTCCACGTCGTCCCGTACGCCCTCGCCCACGCCGTCCCAGAACCGGCCCGCATGGACGACTGTGTCCGCCGTCGGCGCCCGCCGGTGATCCAGCCGCAGCGGTACCGTACGCGGCGTCCCGCCGGCTGCCGGCACGGTCCGCAGCCGCCCGGCCGAAAGGTAGAGCAGCGTACGGGAATCGCCCGACCAGGACGGATGGTCCGCCGGCTCCTCCGTGAGCTGCCGCGGCGTGCCGTCCGGAGTGCCGTCCGGCCGCACCGGCAGCAGCCACAGCGCGGACTCGGCGACCAGCGCCAGCCACCGCCCGTCCGGCGACCACACAGGCCCGGAGTCGTACCGGTCGGAGAGCGACACATGCTCCCCGGCCGCATACAGCCGACTGGCGCCCGTCGTCGTGTCCACCACCCGGATGAGGTTGTAGCCCTCCCGGAAGCGCTGGTTGAGCCGGTTGCGGTCGCACAGCGCGAGGTACCGGCCGTCCGGTGACCAGCTGGG